>JADGCV010000003.1:0-116544 GCA_015228815.1 Magnetococcales bacterium
CTTCGAGGAAGAATTCGGAGAACATTTCGGTGACATCATCGACCTGTCCGTTGCCGTTGCGATCCATCACCAGGAAGGCGTCACCGGAGTCGATCCATCCTGCCGCCATCAGATCGCCCTCGGGGGACATGGCGAAGGGTTGTGCCTGTGAAGGAAAGCGGGTCGCGGCAATGCCGTTGCCGTCAAGGTCGAACACGAGGGGATCGACCAGCAGCGGCAGATAGAAGGAATAGGCGGCGCCGGCATCGGTCAGTTGCGAACCGGAGTTGTTTTGAAAGTTGACATACGGGGAACCAACGGCGGCATAGTCACCGTAAATCGCAACGGAACTTCCGAATCGATCATCCGAGCTTGCGGTATCTGGAAGCAGTTGTGTGTATTCTGTCCAGGTGCCATTCGCAGGTTTTTCGAAAACAAGGGCTGTTCCGGCGCCGTAATCATCGCCGTTGAGAGCGGATGGACCGCCCGCGACGATCTTCGTTCCTTGAATGGCGACCGAGGTCCCCAGTCCGCCCTCGCCGCCGTCGAAAACATGGGTCAACGTCGCATGCGACCAGGTTCCCGATGATTGGCGTTCGAAAACATGGACCGAACCTGAATCGTAAGCGGTTTGGCTGGAACTGATGGCATGATCATCATAAGGGGCGCCGACGACGACCGTGTTGCCATCGATGGCCACGGACGTGCCGAAATGGTCAGAGGATGCGCCATCGGGGGCGATCAACGTTTGAATTTCGGTCCAGGTACCATCGTTTTGCCGCTCGAAGACAAAGGCAGCTCCGGCATCGTTTCCGGACGCATCGTCATAATAGGGCATGCCCACGACCGCCAGATTGCCATCGATGGCGACGGAATTCCCAAAATAGCCTTCCAATTGAGTGACGGAAGGGTTCAGTCGGGCCTCCTGAGTCCAGGTGCCCGCGACATTGTGAAAGATATAGGCAGCCCCGGTGTCATGATATCCGGTCCCCCCCGTTTCCCGATCCGCTCGTGGCGCGCCGACGATCACGTAATCGCCCGAAATGCCGACAGACTGGCCAAAACCGTCTTGAACGGCATTACCGATCGAGGTCAAACGAACCGTTTCCGACCAGGTCGTATCATCATGAAGGTCGAAAATGTAAACCGCACCACCATCATTGGTATTAAGATTGTCATAACCAGGTGCCCCAATGACGGCGGTCGTGGCGTCAATGTCGATCGAACTCCCGAAATAATCATATCCGGTGCCGGAACCTTGATGCAATTCGGCCATGGAGGACCATTGACCGTTTTCTCCAAGTCTGAAGGCGAAGACCTTTCCGGCGTCGTATTGCGATGAGTCGTTCGCTCCATTGCCATCCGCGTTCGGGGCACCCGTCAGCAGGAATTCCTGGTTCAGGGCGATACTCGATCCCGAGTGGTCCCAACTGTATTGGGATTCGTGGGTGAGTTTTTGCTGGGATGACGCAAGATTGATGGTGATCGTGACGGTATCGGTCGCCCCCCGGACATCGGTAATCTCATAGGAAAAATTCATGGATCCCGGAGAAAGGGCGGACGGGTTTTGAATGATCCCGGAAACATGAGCCAGGTCCGCGACCTGAATGGTATTGCCGACCTGGAGCGTGGTCCCATTGAGGGTGAAGGAAATGACCTCGGGATCGGGGAGCTCCCGGAGGGTGATGCTGATGACGTCGTTGTCGGCATCGGTAGGGGTATGAAAATCGATCGGGCGCATCCGGATCCCGTTTGTGGTTCCGGGGATGAACCGGAGTCCGGAACCGAGAATGTCGATCCAGCCATTGTCATTGGTTCCCAGGGGTGCCGCCTGTTGCCAGTCCCATCCCAGGTGCAGGACGTGGCCACTGCCGTATGGAATCGCGGTTACCGTGCTCAATGTTTGTCCATTGTCGCCGGTGGTGGTGTATTCGTAAAGGCTGAGCGCCTCCGCGGGAAGGGATGCGGTCGCCAGGCCCACGGTGTCGGCATTGGGTGGAATTCCCGTGCTGTTGTTGGCGAAAACGGTTCCCTGGGCGTCGCTGCCCATGAAAATCGTGGCGTCGCCATCGTGAAGCACGGTCCGGGTGGTTCCGAAATCGGTGGCCCCGGACAAGGGGTTGATGCTTGTGTGCAGGGTATAATCGCGATTGCCGAAGGTGGGATCGTAGGAGGTATTCGAACTTAAATTCATGGGGTCATTGTAGTAAACCGATACCGCGACATAATAGATGCCCGAGGAGGGGATCGTGTATTCCAGATAGGAATCATAGCTATGGACGCTTCCGGTACCTCCATAGGAAGTGCTGTTGTCATCATTGTAGGTCATCCGGTTCCCGGTCGCGTCATAGATCCAGACCATGGTATCGACATCGTTCATGGCATGGTCGATGTCAAGAATCAGTCTTTCTCCGGCATTCAGGGAAAACTTGTAGAAATCGACATCGGTCCTGGCGGAAAGATACCCCTGGATCTTGACGGAAGGAAGCGCCTGGTTTCCCAATTCCGGGTCCGCGGCATACCCGAACTTGTTGCGGGCGATATTCTGGGCGTTGGCGATGGTGCCATCGGAGATCAGGGTGTTGGAGACGACGGCGGTCAGATTCCAATCAAAAATATCGTTGAGATGGGCAGAGTCGTACATCGACACGAGTATGCCGCCGTTGTGGACAAAATTGGCGATGACCGACTGGGCATCCTCGGACAGGGTGAGCGCGGACACTTCAAGATGGGGAATGACCAGGGCATTTTTTCCCGCCAAGGCCGTGGTGAGTTCCGCGGCGGTGAATCCGGTAAAGGTCGAAACATGATGGTCAAGGTGCGACAGGGTTGCCTGAACCGTGTCCGATTCCGCATCGGCGGTACCACCGGTATCGACATGGGATGGATTGTCGAACACGGCGATTTCGAGGGGCGTCGGTTGCAAGATATGGGTAATATCGATGGTGATCGTCTGGTCCGCGCCACCGTCCGGGGGGGTATTGGGCGGTATGTTCAGGGTCAGGGTCGCGGGACTGTCGGAAAAGCCGCCTGCGTCGCCCGCCTTGAAGGAAAAGGTGGCATAACCAGCGCCCGAACCGTTGGTCGCCGCGGTGAACACCAGTTTTCCCGCGGCAATGTCGGCAGCGGTGACATCCTGGGTGGAATTGATGAGACTGCCGTCCAGTCGCAGCGACCCACTGCCGGGGGATGGGGTGATGCGGATCCGCGACAGGGGATCGTTTTCGGGATCGATAAAAATGAAATCGCTCGTTTGGAAAATATAGGGGGTATTGAACGGGGTCGTCACCGTCGTGTCAAAGGAGACGGGGAGGTCGTTGACCGGCAGGACATTCACCCTCAGGGAATAGGCCGTGGTCGAAAACGACACCGGGTCGCCGACGGTGAAGCCAAGGACGGCATAGGCGGTACCATGGCCGTTGGCTCCTGGGGTGTAGACCAGTTTTCCCGCGTTGATGGCGCTGGCGGAAATGACCTGGCCCGCGGTAACCGCCACGCCATCGAGACGCAGATGACCGGGGCTGCTCATGGTGATGGCCACCTGTTCATCGCCGTCGATGATGGAAAGACCGAAGTCGGAACTGCGAAAGGTGATGGAGGTATCCTCGTTGGTGGTGACCGTTGTGTTGGCCCCGACCGGGGTGTCGTTGACCGGAGTGACATTCAAGGTCAGGGTGTACCGGGTCGGGAAGAAGGATGTGTCATCGCCGACGGTGAATTCCAGACGGGCATAACCATCGCCGTGGGCGTTGGCGGCGGGGGTATAGGACAGGCTGCCGGCATTCAGGGCGGCGACCGCGATGGTGTGCGTGCCGGTCACTTCCACGCCGTTCAAGCGCAAAACGCCCGCGCGGGACGAGGAATCGACACCAACAGTCACCAGTTCATCCCCATCGACACCGACGATACCGAAGTCCTGGCTGGTGAACACACGGGTGGAATCCTCGGCCAGGGTCACGGTGCCACTGGTTGCTGTCGGGGTATCGTTGACGGGGCGGACATTCAACGTCAGGGTGTTGGACCGGGTCGAAAAGTCCTGGCCGTCACCGACATGGAACGTGAAGCGGGCCAGACCGTCGCCATGGGCGTTGGCGGTCGGGGTGAAGCGGACCAGTCCGGCGTTGAGTTCGCCGATCGAGACTTCCTGCATCGCGGAGAATGGATTGTCCCTCAGGGTCAGGGTACCGCCGCTGTTGTTGCCAACGATCCGAACGGCCATCAATTGTGCGCTGTCGATGTCGGAAAAGCCGAAATCGCTGGCTGAAAACACATAGGGAACGTCTTCATCGGTGGCAATGGTGCGGTCGCTGCCCGTGGGCGGGTCATTGATCGCGGCAATGTTCAAGGTCAGGGTGTTCGCGGCGGTTGAAAAATCGCTGCCGTCACCGACCTCAAACCGCATCGTGACCGTCCCATGGACATCCTGCGCCGGGACATAACGGACAAGACCGGCGTTCAATGCCGCCACGGAAATTTCCCGTCCCGAAGTGATCCGGTCTCCATCGAATGTGACATACCCGGAAGCAGGCAGTTCGGTCAAACGAATCGCCGCCAGCTCATCCCCGTCCAGGTCATGAAACCCGAAATCATCCTTCCTCAAGGTCAGCGGACCATCCTCGCTCAGAGAGACGCTGTTGTCGATCCCCTCGGGACGGTCGTTGGTCGGGTGGACATCCAGCCAGATGGAAAATTCCGTGGATTCATACTGGAGTTGCTCCTTGACCTGGACCTGGAATTTGAAATGGTCGAAATCTTCCCCGTTATGGTTTTCACTCGGGATATAAGAAAGTCTTCCGGAACCGATGTCATCCAGATCGATTTCCTGACCGATCGTGACCACATCGTCGCCGAGCATCAGGGTTCCCGAGGCGACATTCCGTGAAATCTTGATCCGTTCCAGATTTTGCAGATCATCGGCGTCCAGACCCATCTCAAGGAAGGTGAACGAATGTCCACTGTCCTCGTTCAACGCGATGTCCCAGCGCGTTTGTGCCGAGGGAATGAAAACGAATGGCGGCGGCGCGGGTGGCTCCGGGGGTGGCTCCGGAGTCGGTTCCGGGATTGGCTCCGGGATTGGCTCCGGAGTCGGTTCCGGGATTGGCTCTGGAATCGGTTCCGGGATTGGCTCTGGAGTCGGTTCCGGGATTGGCTCTGGAGTCGGTTCCGGGATTGGCTCTGGAGTTGGTTCCGGGGTTGGCTCTGGAGTCGGTTCCGGGGTTGGTTCTGGCTCAATCTGGGGATCCAACAGGGAGGGAATATCGGTGGGGGCTTGTGGTTGTGTGGGGACCAACAATTCGGGCACAAGTTCCGGGATGGCGGTGAATTCGTTTCCTCCAACCAGCTCGGCGAGGGAAATCGGATTTTCGCCGGGGGTTGTCGGCAGCAGATCGCCAATGGCCTCCTGAACGACCTCGGTCCCTTCAAAGGCGCCACCGGCGCCGAGGAGATCGGCCAGATTGCCTACATCCACGATTCCAGGAATGTTTGCAGTGGGTTCGGTGGTCCTTCCCGGCCCGTCGGTGGCCGGTCCATCCGCCGCCGGGTCGATGGATTCATCCACTCCATCCCGCTCATTGGCTGTTTCCTGGGGTTCCGCGGTAGCCTCTTCGGTGGGATCCTCATCGATCCCTTCTTCCCCCTGGGCTTCTGTTTGTTCCCTGGGCGCGGCATCGCCCGTTGGGGTTTCCGGGGCTGCCTCGTTGGCGTTTCCCTGGGGACGGTCTGACTGCGGGGTTTCGTTGGTCCCCTGGTTTTCCTGGTTGTTGTCGTTGCCCCGTTCCTCCTTGGCCTTGTCGATGTCCAACTGGTTGTTCAATCGGTTGACGAAACTGTCGGGGGCCTTGAAGACCGGAGTCGGGGCGCCGGCGCCGAATTGGACCTGGGTGGCGGTATTGGGTTCGGTCAGGGTGACGGTTGCCTGTCCCGTGGCATCGGAGATGTCGAGAATGCCCGAGGTGTGAACGACGGTCGTCGAACCATCGTCGCCGACCTCGCCCGAGAGTTCGCTGCCGCGAATGCCGATGACGGCGGTCGGGGTCTTGATGGTGGAGTGTCGTCCTGCGTTCAGACCGGAAATGCCGCCGCTTTCGAAACTGAAAATGCCCTTGGTGACCGTCGCCTCGAAACCGCCCTGTTTGGCCTCGGGATTGTAGATGAACTTGTCGAGGACTGCCTGGGCCCCTTCGCCGAGTTGAAAGGTCGTGCCATCGGGGAAGGCCAGTTTGACCAGGCCTCCTTTTTTCGTGACCAGCACATCGCCCTTGTAGACGGGATCACCTTCCTTGAGGGGCCGTTCCACGCCGTCGGCCCCCTTGGCCAGGACCTCGCCCAGGAGTTGCCCGACCTTGCCGATGGCGGCGGATGCCCCGGCGGGGGGCGTCGCCTCCGGGGGCGCCGTTGCCCCGGAAGCGGCCTCGGTCGTGTTCGCCGCGACCATCGTCGGTCCCGCGACCACCGTGCCCGCCTGGGCGGGATCGACCACCAGCAGGGCGTGGATCGTTTCTGGCATCAACAGGGCGCCGTTGGGGGCCTTGAGGATCGGCTGGATGGCGGCGTCGAAATATCCTTCCAGGGTCAGGGCGTTGCCATCGGCGGTCGCGATCACCAGATCCCCCCCCTGGCGCATGTACCGTCCACCCAGGAGGGTTTCCACGTCCGGAAGAATGATTTCATCCGCCAGAGGGGAAAGATCGACCTCATTCCAGACGGCATCGTCGGCGGGGGGGGAAACATTCAGGGAAGGGGAATGAATGCTCATGGCACATCCAGAAGGTAAACGTGTCGTTGATTATTGGAGTCGCAATGTTTCAACCCCAATTTTATCATGACAGATGTCCATCTTACCAATGGAATCGTATCGATAAACGATGAACAAGCAATCATAAACTCTTCGTGATTGTTCGTTTTACGCACATGTCATGAATTTGATTCAGTGATGTTACCCGTTGATTGGCACGGAGAAGTCAAGGACATCAACCATCGGCAAACCATGATGCTCTGGTGATGGGTCCACCGCCAGTCGGGATGTGTCCAACGATTCCATGAGCGCCCATGGGTGTGCGTTCGATTCCAAGGTCGCTGTCGGTTCCATCGTCAGGGATTCCCAAACGCCATGGTCGGGGAGAAGAACGATTCCCGGCGGCGGTGACCCATCATTCGTGGTGTACATCTCCATAAGTCCAATCAACTCCTGCGCGAAGGCCTCGACGGGATCCTGAATGGTTTCGGGAGGGGCCAGGGCATTTGTTTCCGTGGTCGCGTCATGGGGAGGGGACGCGGTCGTCGCCCCCGATCGATAGGAAAAATGAACCTCGGCCATGGTTCCGGTCGTCCCGTCGTCCCTTGCAAATCCTGCCAGGGCGCTCAAGGTGTTGCCGGAAAGGTCGGAAACGGAAGGATTCGCGACCGGATCGAGGTCCAGGGCGGTGATGCCGTGGGCATCGAGACGCGAAAGGGTGCCGTCGGCGGTCCACACCTTAAGATCGTAAAAACCCATATCGTTGGCGTCGATGCGCTGGTCGCCATTGTCGTCCAGGGTCGCCAGCGACGCCAGACTGCCCTGGCTTCCGGGGGCGAAGTATTCCGAGAACACTTCGCGAATGTCATCGATGGTTCCGTTGCCATTCCGGTCCAGTACCAGCAGTCCATCCTTGCCGCCGACCCACCCTGTCCGATCGGGGGTGCCGTCGGCGTTCATGTCGAAAAGGTGGGGATCGTCGATCATGGAGGTCAATTCGATGCCCAGACCGTCGAGATCCAGGACCAGTGGATCGCCCCCCCATTGAGCGATACTCGCCAGAACGCTCCCGGAATCGCGATTGTCGAGGCTGGTATAATAGGAAAAGGTTGCCGAGGCCCCTGGGACGAGGGATCCCACGTCGAACGTGATCGAGATCCCCTGGTCCGCGGTATGAATGGTGCCTGCCACCGGGGCCGATTCGTAGACCCCGGGGTCGAAAAGATTGATGATCGTGAACCCGTCGTTGCCGTATCCCGCCGTGACCGGGCCACTGTAACTGTAGGGAAAGGCCGCGACCTGGGCGCGGGCATCGTCGGAGTAATACAGGACCGCCGCTTGGGTCTCTGTCAATTCATGATAATTATCATTGGGAAGGCTCAAGGCCTGAACCATCGATTTGTCCGCCTGCTGATGGACGATGGTATTGATGGTCGTAAAGCTGCCGTTCAAGTATTCGGTATTGTCGGGATCGAAACTGCGCATGTAGCGCACCGAATCCAGGGTTGTGTCGCCCAGGTTGGTCAGGGTGACGACATTGCGGAAAAAAAGGGCATCGACACTGAAACAGATCGATTGTTGAATCTGAAGGACATCGTTGAATGTTCCATCGATGACGGCGGAGAGGGTGCTTCCCGAAGAGGTGTCGGTGATGGCGGTGATGGCAATGTCCGAATCCCATTGCAGCAGGGAATTGGTGCCGATATGGGGGACTGAATCATCGTAGTAGCCGACGGTCCAGCGTTCCTCGGGGGTTCCCGGAAGAAAAAAATCGATCGCCGCATCGAGCCCCTGGTTGAAACCATCATGATCGAAGGTCATGCCGATGCGGTTGTCGGCGGTAGTACCATAAAAGCCCAAGGGTTTGCTTCCGCCGGTGCCGAAGGAACCCAGGGAGGAGATGCCCAGTTCGATATAATCACCTCCGAGGAACACTTCACCAGCGACGGTGGCGTGATGGACTCCTGCCAGGGAGGCCGCAGGTTCAATGTTCAGGGCGAAGGTTTCGATATTCAGGTCGTTGTCACCGTCGGACACGGAAAATGTAAAGTGGTCCTCGGTGCTTCCATCGGCGGAATGGTTGTACCACAGGATTCCGTCATCGATGTCTTCCTGGGTGAAGGTTCCACTCGGGGTCAGGATTATTCCCCCTTTGGTCAGGGTGCCGTGGGTTGGCGTGGTGGACAGGGTGTAGACCAGGGCATCGGCGGGGGTGTCCGAATCGACCACCAACAATCGTGAAGCGGAGATGACGGCGTGGCCGCCATCGAACAGGGTGACTCCGGCATTGGTTTCCAGTGTCGGGGGAAGATTGTAATGAAGGAGGAATTCCTGTCCGGTGACGGCACTTTCCTCGTCCTGCACGGTGAAGGTGAACAGGTCATCATTATCGATCATGTTGGGATCGAGGATGCCCGAATGGGTGTAGCCGAGCCGATTCTGGTCGATCTGCGCCTGGGTGAAGTGGTCGCCGATGGCCAGGAGGTTGCCGTCCAGGGTCAGGTTGCCGTGGGTGGGCGTTGACGTCAGGGTGTAAAGCAGCGCGGTCGTTGGGGAATCCTTGTCGAGCGCGCCAAGATGCGAAGGGGAGATCGCAACCGTGGCGCCACTGGCGAAGGTGATCCCAAGGTTGCTGCCGATCGTGGGCAGATCGTTGCTGGCCAGGACGATGAGGTCGAGCGCGGTCGCGCCGCTCTTGTCGCCATCGAAAACGGTCATGAAAAATTGTTCGCTGGCCGTGGTGGTCAGGCCGTTGATCGCCTCTTCGTCGGGGATCAAAAGGTAGGTCCCGAGGACGGAATCAAGATGAAGACGGCCAAGGGTTCCCACCATGAGCCGGTCGAAGGTCAGGCCATCGATGGTCGTGCTGGCGTCGATGCCGCCCTGGATGCCGTAGCGCAACGGGCTGCCCTCGGCATCCGTTCCGACCAGGACGCCGGAGATCGAAACGAATGTGTCGGTGGCGGGGGTATCGACGAGTTCGATGGCGGCGAGCGACCCCAGGATGGGCGCATCGTTGTCGATGGCGGTGATGTTGATGACGAGGGGGGTGGTTCGGGTCTCGTGACCATCGGAAACGGTCAGGACAAACGGTTCGGAGGTGCTGGTGGCGATGCCGTTGATCGCTCCGGGGACATGAACGTAGGCGCCGGTCGTGCTGTCAAGGTGCAGGTTGCCGTAGGTTCCCGTCTTCCGTGTATCGTAGGGGAGGCCGTCGATGTGTGCCACATGATGTTCGCCATCGACGATCCCGAATGTCAGGGGGGCACCCTCGGGATCCGAGGCGGTCAGGGTGCCGGTGGTGTTGGCGAAAAGATCGGTACCGAGGGTGTCGGAATAACCGATGACTCCGGGAGGGACGATCACGGGGTGATCATTCGCGGCGGCGAGGTCGATGACGAGAAGGGTCGTGGCATCGAGGCTGCCGTCGGAAACGGTCAGGGTGAAGCTTTCGCTGACATCGTGAACCATCGGGTTGAGGTCGCCGGGAACGTGAACATAGGCCCCGGTCTGCCCGTTCAGGTACAAGGTTCCGAGGGTTCCCTCCTTCATCACGGTGTAGTTCCGGGAATCCAGAATGAAGAGGCCGTTTTCGCCACCGCTGATGCCATAGGTCAGGGGTTCGCCCTCCGGGTCGGTCGCCGTCAGGGCGCCGGTGACCGGAATGAACCGATCGGGGGCGGGAGAATCGGTATGATGGATCGGCAGGGGGGCGACGATTTCCGGTGGCGCATCGACGGCCAGGCGATCGGGTTCGCTGACCGGGTTGGTCGGACCGCTCGGCGCCCGTTCCAGGGTACCCCAGGCGTCGGTGAAGGAGGCGATGACGCGGATGACGTGACCCAGATGGGCCGACGTCAGGAGGAGCGTATCCTGGGTGGCCCCTTCGAGGTCGAGGCCATCCGCCTGCCATTGATAATGAACCGTTCCCAGGCCATCCGCGTCGGTCAGGGAATGGGTGGCGCTCAGGGTTTCGCCCATGGTGGCGATGCCGTTGATGACAACCGATCCGGTGGGAGAACGGTTCAGATGAACCACCGGCCCAAAATCGGGACTGGTGGCCTCTTCTTCGGTACCATGGCCATCGGTATACCGGGCGCGGACGCTCAGTTCATGGCCGGCAAGGTCATCGGTCAGGACAAGGCTGTCGCCGGTCGCCCCTGCGATCGCCGTTTCGCCACGCCACCACTGGTAGGCCATGGCCCCCAATCCGTCGGCATCGGACAGGCTATTGACCACCGTCACCGTCGCCCCGGTGACGGCAGTCCCGGAAATCATGATCGATCCCGTCGGTCCATGATTGACGTGGGGGATGGCGAGGCTCAGGGTATTGGCGGTCGTGGCATGGTCCGTGCCGTCGTTGACCAGAAAACCAACGTGGACGGTGGTGTCGGTGACCGTGGCGGCGTAAAGCAATTTCCCGGTGGCGATGTCCGTGGCGGAAACCTCCGTTCCCACTGCGACCGCCTGGCCATCGAGGAGGAGGTGGCCTGTCTCCGGAAGCGCGACGATCCGCACCGAGATCATGGCGTCGCCGTCCGGGTCCGAAAAGCCGAAATCGCCGATGGCGAAGGTTCGGGACCCAATGACCTCCACGGCTTGATCCCCTCCCGTGGGAAGATCGTTGACCGGGCGGACATCCAGCCAGACCGAATAGCCGGTGGCGCGAACGTCCGTTTCTCCGGCAACCCGAATCTGGAAGGAAAAGGTGTCGTCATTCTCGCCATGACGGTTGTCTCCAGGCTGGTAGGCGAATGACCCTGCCTGGATCCTGTCGATGGCGATTTCGTCTCCGATGGCCACGGTCTGGCCGTCAAGCAACAATTGCCCCGACGCGACGCCACTCAGGATACGGATGCGGGTGAGATGCTCAAGATCGATGTCATCCAAACCCAGTTCCAGGGGAGAAAAAACGTGCCGGGTATCCTCGATGGCCGCGACCTGCCAACGGGTTTGCGCCGGGGGGGTATAGACGGGTGGTGTCACCGGTGGCGGTTCGGGCACAGGTTCGGGGATTGGTTCCGGAACCGGTTCGGGCAGGGGCGTCGGTTCGGGGACGGGTTCGGGGACTGGCTCGGGAGTGGGTTCGGGGACGGGTTCCGGGGTCGGCTCGGGTTCCGGTTGTTGCCCAGGTTCCGGGGTCGGCTCGGGTTCCGGTTCGGTGTCGGGGGTGGGATCCAGAATCGTGCCCAGGTCGTTGGCGGGTGATGTCGAAGCGGGAATGAACGGTTCCGGAACCGGTTCCGGGGATGCGGTGAATTCCGTGCCACCCAGAAGACCGGCCAGATCGAGCGGATCGTTTCCCGATGCGGTCAGCGGCAGGTCACCGATGGCCTCGGTGGCGATCGTTTCCCCTTCGAAGGTCCCGCCGGCGCCGAGAAGATCGGCCAGATTGCCAAGATCGGCCAACCCCGTGAACGACGTGGTGGGATCGGTTCCAGGTTGTGTGGAGTTTTGGGCAGTCGGACTTTCACCAGGGGCGTCCGGGACATCCTCGACCCCTTCCGGCTCGTTGGCCGCATCTTGGGGGTCGGCGGGGTCGTCATCGACCCCTTCATCGCCCTGGGCTTCCGTTTGTTCCCTGGGGGCGGCATCGCCCGCGGGGGTTTCCGGGGCGGCATCGCTGGCGTTGCCCTGGGGGCGGTCCGAGGATTGGGTTTCGTTGGTCCCCTGGTTTTCCTGATTGTTCTCGTTGCCCCGTTCCTCCCTGGCCTTGTCGATGTCCAACTGGCCGTTCAAGCGGTTGAGAAAGGCGTCGGGGGCCTTGAAGACCGGGGTCGGAGCGCCGGCGCCGAACTGCACCTGGGTCGCGGTGTTGGGTTCGATGAGGGTGACCGTTCCCTGACCTTTGGCGTCGGAGATGTCGAGAATGCCCGAAGTATGGACCACGGTTGTCGAGCCGTCGTCGCCGACTTCGCCCGAGAGTTCGCTGCCGCGGATGCCGATGACGGCGGTGGGGGTTTTGATGGTGGAATGACGGCCTGCGTTCAGGCCCGAAATGGCGCCGCTTTGAAAACTGAAAATGCCCCTGGTGACCGTCGCCTCGAAGCCCCCTTGTTTGGCCTCGGGGTTGTAGATGAACTTGTCGAGAATCGCCTGGGCCCCTTCGCCCAGTTGGAAGGTGGTGCCATCGCCGAAGGTCAGTTTGACCAGTCCCCCTTTTTTGGTTTGCAGTACGTCGCCCTTGAAAACAAGATCTCCTTCCTTGAGGGGACGCTCCACCCCGTCGGCCCCCTTGACCAGGACCGCTCCCAGGAGTTGCCCGACCTTGCCGATGGCAAGGGGGACGGCGGAGGAAGAATCTGCCGCGGCGGCAGTTGTTGCCGGGGACTCTGGCGTCGCGGCGGAAGCGCCGCCCTCCGGGCCGACCATCGTCGGACCGGCAACCAGGGTCGATGCCGGGGGGGATGGGGCCACCAGAAGCGAGGATACCGTCTCGGGCATCAGCAGGGCGCCGTTGGGCGCCCTGAGGACAGGCGGTTGAAGAAATGTGAAATATCCTTCCACGATAACAGGTTGACCACTCGGGGCCGTGATGACCAGATCGTCCCCCTGGCGGCTGTAGCGGCCATCCAGAAGCGTCGCGACATCGGCAAGGATGATTTCCGTTTCCAAGCCGGAATCAGACAAAATGGCATCGGACCGCGCTGCGTCGATGTCGGGGGGCGGGACGGTGGCGGCGGTTGGCCAATCGTTTGAAAGGGGTCTGGTGATCATTGACGTACTCCCGGACGATCGATGGGGACGTTGTCAAGAGAGGCGATTGCAATAATACGGCCATACTGCAATTATCCGCGATCCTGATAAAATCTGGAAGTGTTTTTTTAATTTTTACGCGAGAACGACTGTGATTTGGCGTCCCGCCCCCGGAAATTCGTCCCCAGGCCGGTTGGCGGCGAATGGCCCGGATCTGAATGGTTGTCGATCAACTTTGTGGCGATTCGCGCCCGAGGGGGACTGAAACTGTTTTTCCCGGTTTTTCCCGATACGGTATTATGATACGTTCGCCGATGGAATTGATGGTCGGGACAACGGGCATTGGTGGGTGGGTGGAGGGCCATGAAATTTTCGACGGTTGTTTTCGCGGGTGTGTTGTTTTGTCTTTCGTGGACGTTGTCCGTGTGGGCCGCCCCGCTCCGGACCGACAGTGCCCCCAGTCTTCTCAAGACCCCCTCGGAGGCCTGTGAAACCTGTCACAAGGCGATCCATGGACAGTGGCGGCAATCGGCGCATGGAAAATCCGGGTCCCCATCAACGCTCTATCAGGCGTTGCGGCGGACCGATGGGGCGTGTGACGCCTGTCATTTCCCTGCGGCGCGCGAGAAGGAAATTTTTGAAAACGATGGCGCCATTCCCTGCGTGTTCTGCCATACCCTTGAATCGTACCGTCACGAAGGGAAGGAGATCGGGCTTGCCGCTTATCGGACGAACGAGCGTGTCATCCAGGGACCGAACGGCGCCTGGATGGGGGCGAAGGGGGCGGTTCCTCCGGGCAGTGGCGATCAGGAACCGGCCAGCAATCCATTTTTCCACAATGCCAATCCGGAGGTGTTTCGCACTGCGGTAGCGTGTCAGGGATGTCATGATCCGAAGAAAAAAGGCGACCCGAATGCCTTTCCCGTGGCGTGCCAGAACTGCCATATGCCGGTCGCCGATGGATTTGCCGATCATGCGACCCCGGCGGGAAAGGTGTTGCGGATGGTCAAGCGGGGGGCGATGCTCCAGGTCCAGGCGCGTCCGGATGGAAAGGACCTGGACATCAAGGTCCGGCTGACCAATCTTTTGCCGCATCCCTTTCCCAACGGCGGTCCCTTTGCCATGGGATTGCTGCGCCTGACGCTTCTGGATTCGCGGGGTGCCGTGTTGTGGGAAAATGTCGCGAAAAATAAAATGGATCAGGATCCAAAGGCGGTGCTGGCGCTGACGGGAGCGGATGAACTGGGGCATCCGGCCCCGCCGAAGGGGTTGGTGACCGAACCCGCCGGGGACAGCCGCCTCAAGGTGGGGGAAGCCAGGACCCTGGTCTATCGGCTGCGGCAACCGGATGTGGCGCTGGTTCGGGCGGAAATCATCATCCTGCCATTGGCGCCGGATTGGTTGGAAAAGCTCCCCGAGGGCAAGAGGGAACTGCCCAAGGGGCTCTTGGCGGCTCGGAGCGAAGTCAGGCTTGTGTCTGGTGAAGCGGCGGCGCCCTGATGCGTCAGGGCGCGGGGGTTCGTCATTGGCGGCAGTGTCGGGTGGTGGTCCGGGATGCGATTGGCTACCGGGGCGATGTCAACGAGTTGTTTTCCGGGGAAGCGTTATGATCGGGAGTAAAATGGGACGATGGTTGTCGTGGGTCCTGATGGTGCTGGTGGGGGTGTGGGCGGTTGAAGGTTTCGGGGGGGAGTTTCCGGATCCGGCGAAATTTTCCGGTCCCGATGCCTGTGGCAACGAGTGTCACAAGGAGGAGGTGGCAATCTGGAAGGAAACCCGGCATGCCCTGACCTTCAAGGAGATGGAGACGAGCGAAAAGGGCAAGGAAATTGCCGGAAAAATGGCGGTGACCCGGCCCAAAAACGCCGATGAGTGCGCTTTTTGTCACTTTACGCGAATGGTTGTCGATAACAAAACCCAGGTCACGGCTGGTCCCACCTGCGAATCGTGCCACGGCGCGGGGCGGGATTGGATCAAGATTCATGGCGACTATGGCGGAAAAGAGGTCAAGAAGGGGGATGAAACCCCGGAACACAAGGCCATGCGCCTGGAGCAGTCGGCGAAGGGGGGATTGATTCCACCGGGTGATCTGTATTTGTGGGTGCGCAATTGTTATTCCTGTCACCTGGGGCACGACGAAAAACTGGTCAATGTCGGCGGGCACACGGCGGGGAGCAACATTGAGCTGGTCTCCTGGACCCAGGGAAAACCGGGAAAGGCGGGATCGATCCGCCATAATGTCTTCTACTCCAAGGACAACAAGCCCGCTTCCGTCGAACGGAGACGTTTGATTTATGTGGTCGGGTTGATGACCGAGATCGAATTCGGTTTGCGCGCCATCGGCAAGGCGACGCAGAAGGATGTCTTCGCCACCAAAATGGCCCGCCGGGTCAAAACCGCCTGGGACAAGTTGCAATCGGTGTCGCAGACGATTGACATCAAGGAGGTCAAGTCTCTTCTCGGGGCGGTTCCCGCCATCGAAAAGGAACTCAAACTCAACAATGGCGCGTCGCTCAACAAGATGGCCGATTCCGTCGGGACGGCGACGAAAACCGTGGCCCGGACCTATGACGGGACTGCGTGGGCGGCGGTTGATGGGATGATTCCCTATTCTCCCTGATGGCTGGTCTTGTGGTACGCTGTTGCCGTCATCAATTTTGCTCGGAGATTTCGTCATGACCGCCATCACTTTTGACACGCTCAAGTTTGTTCGCCGACTCCGAGATGCCGGAGTGGAAGAGAAGCAGGCCGAGGCGTTATCCGAGGCTCTTCGAGAAATCCAAGACACGCAATTGAAGGACTTGGCGACCAAGGGGGATACCCAGGAAATCAAGCGTGACATCAAGGAATTGGAGATGCGTATTGATTCCAGACTAGAGAAGGACCTTGCGTCGATTCGTGCCGACATATTGCTCATCAAGTGGATGCTGGCCCTGGTGATCACGGCAACCGTGCTCCCTGCCCTGAAATCGCTGATTGGGTAGGTCAAGACGTTAAGGTCAGGTTGCGTCTTCGTTTCACTCGATGTTCAAGTTTTTTTGTTCTTGGCACGCAACTATTTGAAAAGATTTAAATCAGAGAGGGATCTGAATCGTTACGGAGAGGGTGAACGATTATGTTTCTGACAGACTCTTGGTTTACAAACAATCGACATGGAAATTGATCAACTTGGAAAAAGAGGGCAAAACCTATTGGCACCGCCTGGTCGGCGAAACATTGAAAGTGTTGCTGGAGCCTGTTGGCATTGAGGTGCGCGTGGAAGTTCCTGTCGTTCCTGCCCTACCTGTAGCAGATCTTTCTCTGTGGCATTTGGCAAAATTGTTGTCGGTTTATGGAGATTGAAAATGAAAAGTTCATTGAATAGTCCAGAGATGGAAGGAATCACGCCGGAGTACGTCATGCAACTTGGAAAAGAATGGCTTGATTTTCTGGTGGACACAACACCGGAGAAAGAACTTTTTTCGCTGCCGAAATTTGAGCATCGTTTGGCTCGGGAACGTCAAAAAGAGGCTGCGTCAATGCTGACCCGCCAGTTACAGCGACGCTTTGGCAATTTGCCCTCATGGGCCAATAAAAAATAGCCAAAGCAGATCTGTCCTCTCTGGAGGAATGGAGCCTTCGCATCTTCGATGTCCAGTCACTGGATGACGTTTTCTTGGACAAAGTGTGATGCGACTGCCCCACATTTTGCGGGAGAGGGGAAAAAGTCCGGGGGGGCTGAACGGTTCGTGTTGCGACATGGTGAACGTTTCCATGTGTGTTTGCCAAGGGATCCGGTATTGACTTCGTGAGGTTGACGCATGACTTTGGTGGAATTGCCCGATCCATCCCAGTTGTTCTGGTTGGCTGGTTTCATTTTCGTCGCGGTCGTCGCGGTCCAGGGTGGACTTTCCGTGGTGTCGCTCCTGGCCCGGCAGCGGTTGCAGTCGCGGCTGTCGCGGGAGGAACTGCGGCTGCTTGAACGCCAGGTGCGTCTGACCTCGGAGCGGCTTCAGGGGCGGATCGACATGCAACGTTCCGTCTGGTCGGGATTGCGCAAATTTCGCGTCGTCAAAAAGCAACCCGAGGGGCGTGACCTGGTCTCCTTTCATCTCAAGCCGGAGGATGGGGGGGCGCTGCCCGGTTATCATCCGGGGCAGTTCTTGACGTTCCAGGTCTGGCCCAACAAGGGGGGCAAGTCGGTGACCCGGTGTTATTCCCTGTCCGGTTCACCCCTGGAGACCGATCATTACCGCGTGACCATCAAGCGTGTCGCATCGGGGATGGAGGGCAGGCCGGGACTGGTATCCAATTATTTCATCGATCATCTCAACGAGGGGGATACCGTCGATGTCCGCGCCCCATCGGGCCATTTCTATTTCGATGACACCCGACCGGGGCCGGTCGTTCTCATCAGTGGTGGTGTCGGCATCACTCCGGTCTATTCGATGCTTCTCGTTTTGGCCAGGGCGGCCATTCCCAGGGAGACCTGGTTTTTCCACGGCGTCAGAAACGGTGAACAACACATCTGGAAAAACGATCTGGCCACCCTGACCGCCGCCCGTGAACACATCCGTCTTCATGTCTGCTACAGCCAGCCCGATCCCCAGGATCGGGAAGGGATTGACTATCAGCATCGGGGGCATGTGGACATCGCGCTGCTCAAGCAACTTCTGCCATCGAACAATTTTGATTTCTACATTTGCGGCCCCGCCGCCATGATGAATGCCCTCGTCGCCGACCTCAAGGGGTGGGGGGTCCCGGAGGGGCGCGTTCATTTCGAAACCTTCAACCCCGCCAGCGCTCCACATGCCGCGGCGGGGACGGTCGCGGCGAAAAAGGTCCGTTTTCTCCGTTCAGCCAAGGAGGCCGCCTGGCCCGAGGAAGGGCAGACCCTTCTTGCCCTTGCCGAGGCGCACAAGGTTCCCATGGACAGCGGCTGCCGGGTCGGGCATTGCGGCGCCTGCAAAACGGTGTTGAAACAGGGGGAGGTCGCCTACCAGACCGAGCCGTGTACCCCACCCGAACCGGGAACGGTCCTGGCGTGTGTCGCCATACCCAGGAGCGACCTTGAAGTGGATGCCTGACATGAATGCCCAACCCGTATCCCGGGGATCCGAAATGGCAGTGATGGAGGATGCCTTCGATCCTTTCATGACGCAGGAGACCCTGGAGCGAATCCTGTCGCAGGACCTGTTCGCGCGGATGGATCCATCGACGTTTCCCCCTTCCAATTCCCTGCGGCAGATCATCCGGCGGCATACCCGGTTGCTGAGTTTTCCCAAGGGGGTCCTGGTGGTCCGTGCCGGGGCCTACGGCAATTCCGCCTTCTATACCGTTTCCGGTCGTTTGCGCATCGTTCTCCCACCCGGTCTGCCCGACGATATGCTGGGGCGCATGACCACCCGTCGCAAGGGAATCGGGGACCTGATGCAACTGTTGTGGCAACGTCCCCCTTCCTATCCCGAGGTGCGGCGGTTCATCGAGGAGGACGGGGGGGGGATCGGGAAACTGTCGTCCATGGAGGACGATGGCGGGGTCCATATCCGCCTTCCCTCCCTGGAGGAGGCCTTGCGCGATTACAAGACGATCGAACTTCAACCCCACACCCTCTTTGGCGAGATCGGCGCCTTGACCCGTTTTCCCCGGAATGTCAGCGTCTTCACCGAGGAGGACTCGGAACTTGTCGATATTCGCTGGCAGGGGTTGCGCGATTTGCGAAAGTTTGACGAGGACTTCCGCCAGCGGCTCGACACCTTGTTCCGGGAACGTTCCATCAAGGCGTTCATCAAGGATTCCTATTTGTTTCAGCATCTGGATGCCGCGGCCCAGGACCGTCTGGAGAAGCACATCGTTTTCGAAACCCATGGCGATTTGGACTGGCGGGCGGAACATCGTCGGCTGTCGCTGCGTTCGGCGCGGGAACGGATCGAATCGGAGCCGCTGATCGCCCGCGAGCGGGAATGGGCCGACCATCTGATCATGATCGTCTCGGGGTTTGCCCGGATCAGCCAGCGCTTGAACCATGGACACAAAACAGTCGGATTCCTTGGTCGCAATCGCTATTTCGGCCTGCCCGAAGTGATCGGAAAAGGGACGGAGGGACAAAAGGAACGTTATGAATTTTCCCTCCGTGCCTTGGGATATGTTCATGCGCTGAAGGTGCCGACCGAGATCATGCGCTCCATGGTTCTTCCGGAAATGCCGGCGCATCTTTTGCCATCGAGAGGGGGAGGGCGGGGCAAACCGAAACGGCGGTTTTTCCCTTCGTGGGCCGGAATGTTTGGCAAACCTGGGGGGAGGGAAGGATTGCAGGCGGGATTGCTTGAGTTTTTCGTCGAGCATCGGATCATCAATGGGACCGCGACCATGCTCATTCATCTGGAACGGTGCGTCCGTTGTGATGATTGCGTCGCGGTATGTGCCACGTTGCACCAGGGCAATCCGCGGTTTGTCCGTCATGGGCGACGTCACGGTTCGATCATGGTGGCGGCGGCCTGCATGCATTGTCAGGATCCGGTGTGCATGATCGGTTGTCCCACCGGAGCGATCCAGCGCGCCCCCGCCGGGGGGCAGGTGGTGGTGAACGAATCGATCTGCATTGGCTGTTCTTCCTGTGCCCAGAGCTGTCCCTACGAGGCCATCCGCATGGTGACCCTGCGTCGGGAGGATGGATCCATCATCGCCGACTCCGCCACTGGACTGCCAAGCCAGAAGGCGACCAAGTGCGATCTGTGCCTGGAATATCCCAGCGCCCCCCTGTGTCAACGCTCCTGTCCGCATGATGCCCTGTATCGGGCCGACATGCGCGATACCCGGGGCCTGCGTCGATGGATGGCCGACCGATGAATTCCCGTTTTTTCCTTGGTCTGTCGTTGGTGTTGACCGGAGCGACGGTGGCGGCGGTTTGGGTGAGCGAACGTTTGTTTTTGTCGTTTCTGGAAGTCCCCGCCTATGTGACCGGTTGGTTTCTCGTGGTGGCGCTGGCGCTGGTGACGACGCTCCCGGTGCGTAAGAAGATCATCGTCCCTTCGTTGGGATCGGTGTTTCTGTGGTATCGGATTCATCTGGTGTGCGGTTTGTTGTCGGTGGTGTTGTTTTTTCTCCATCTGCCGTGGCGGTTTCCCTCGGGTGGATTGGAAACAGTGTTGGCGGTATTGTTTGGTCTGCTGGCCTTGAGCGGTATCACGGGGTTCGTCATCATCCAGATTTTTCCCCGGCGCCTTACCCTCAAGGGGGAAGAGGTCTTTCTGTCGCGCATCCCCGCCTTGAGGGAACAACTGCGGCGCGAGGTGGAACGGTTGGTGATGGAAAGCATCAACGAAAACGGTTCCACGACCCTGGCCAATTTTTATACGTCGCGTCTTTTCGATTATTTTTCGCGAACCCGTCACCTCTGGACCCATCGGATCGCCTCGGGACGACCGCGCTTTGCCATTTTGACGGAGATGAACGATTTGATCCGGTATCTCAACGAACGGGAACGGGCCATTCTTGAAAAAATGATCGTTCTGGTGAAAAAAAAGGAGATTCTGGATGTCCACGAGGCGTTGCAGGGGGCTTTGCGGCGCTGGGTGATGTTCCATGCCCCGTTGACCTGGGCCTTGTGGCTGTTCATTGTTTTACATGTGATCATGGCGTATGGTTTTCGTGAAGGTGTGCCATGAAATATTCCTTGCAACCGACCGGCTACAAGGAGAGCGATTATGAACGGCCAACGCCCCGATGGGTGTGTGGCCGTCAGGCCCAGGGCCGTCCCTGCCGCCGCGGCCCCGACGACCGCGGGCAATGTTCGGCGCATGGCGCCTGCGATCCGGTGAAGCGGGGGGACCGGTGGCACTGCACCCGTCCCGAGACGGCTGGCGGACCTTGCGAAAACGGTCCGCTCCCGGATGGCTCGTGTGGCCAGCCCGAGCCGCCCTGTGTTCCGGTTTCCAGTCCGCGCGCCATTCTGGGTCGGGTGACCTGGATGGCCACCGGGCTTGCCCTGGCGGTCCTTCTTCTGTTCCTGAACGGTTCCCACCGCCTGGCACTGGTGGCCCCCGGAGACCTGAGTCCGCCGCATGCGGCGTTGAATTCCTGCGCCCGGTGTCACAGCGCTTTCGAGGGCGGGGTGGCCAACTGGCTGGTGGAAGGGATGGGGCGCGTCGTGCGCGGCAGGGATTCGGATCTTTGTCTCAAGTGTCACCCCAGGGTGGCCCAGGCCCGCTGGCCCCACAACCTGGAACCTTCTGCCCTGGTCCGTGTCGAAAGGGGATCACCGACCGGTACCGACGACATCCAGCCACACCCGAACGCCCATGCCGCTCCGACCTGTTCCGTCTGCCATCGGGAACATACCGGGGGGACCAAGGCCCCGATCATTCGCGATTCGATGTTGTGCAACAGTTGCCATCGGACCACCATTTCCGTCTTTGCGGTGGATCATCCTGAATTTTCCGCCTCCATTGAAGAGAAAGCGAGGGATGCGATCGGGGCGGGAGCGGCAGTGGGCGCAACGAGGGACAGGAAGTCTTCGATCAATTTTGACCATTCGAGCCATTTCAAAAGGCATTTCCAGGGGAAGCTCAAGGAGAAGGCGCCGACGCGCTGTGGCCAGTGTCATACGATCGAGGCGCAAACGGGTCGGATGCTGCATGCCGGATTCAACGGCGCCTGTTCGTCCTGTCATATCGATCAGATTCGGGGGGAATTCCGGGCGGGATCCAAAGGGTTTCCCGTCATTGGGGTGCCGGGCCTCGATACACGACTGCTCGGGGCGCGGTCGTTGGCAACCGGTCAATGGCCGGATGCCGCGGAAGGGGAACCGACACCCTTCATGCGCTGGATGTTGCGCGACGACGCGCGCTTCAATGCCGCGTGGGAGCGCTTGAAGGATCGGGACCTCCTGGAATTGAAAACTCTGTCGGCGGAGGAAGAGTCTGCTGTCGTGGATCTGGCCTGGGCGATCAAGAGACTCCTGGGTGATCTGGTCGCGGGGGGACATGCGGCCTGGGCTGAACGGTTTTTCGGGGAAGGGAAGGTTCCGCCGCCGGGGGATGAATGGGGGGCGATCAACGGTGGCTTGGAGGGGGATACGTTGAAGGGGGCGGTGGCGGCCTGGTTTCCCGATCTTTCGGCGGAACTGCCGCGTCATGACCAGGGGCAGAGGGTCCTCTTTCCGGCGCCGGGAGGCGTGGTTTCGCGGGGAACGGGTGCGACAGCGGGGGAAAAACCGGTCTCCAGGGGGGGGGACGGCGGAGGAACGGCAGTCAAGGAGGAGGAAAGCCTTCTGCTGGTCGATGATGGCGCGGAATCCCTTCTGGAGGAATCGCCCAAGGTTGCCGCGCCTGAGGCCTCGGGGGAGACAACGGTCGCGCAGCCAAAACCTATGATCGAGGAGGAGGGATTGTTGGACGGGGAATCGGAGACGGTGCGGGAACCGGAGGGGGCCGTCGTGGCTGAGTCATCCCGGATGCTGGCGGTGAATGAGGAGGAGTGGAGTCGGGGTGGTGGTTGGTACCGGATGGGGTATTGGCTGTATTACCGACCGGGAGGGCATGACGATGAATTTTTGCGTTCCTGGTGGCGACGACTTCGATCGATGCCGGGGGCCGAACCATTGTTTGGGATGCTGTCGGCGAAAGACGCCCCTGGGGTGTGTGGCAAGTGTCACATGGGTCTTCGGGGAAATCAAAGCGAAGCCGGAAAGGAAGAAAAGGTTTGGCCCGATCGGAGACTTGATCGCCATTCCCTGACCCGGTTTTCCCACAAACCGCATCTTGATGCGTTGGCGAACAATTGTCAGGAATGTCACCTTCTGGGCGCCGCGGACGTGGAGGGTTCCACTGCGGCAACGGCATCTTTTCCGGCGCCTGCCCATGGTTTCATTCCGTTGCGGAAAAAATCCTGCCAGGCGTGCCATACCGCCCAACGCGCGGGAGAAAATTGTCTGCAATGCCATGCCTATCATGCGCGTCCACACCCGAGGGAAATGGGGCCTGAGTTTTGAGATGTCCATTATGGTCTCCTTCAAACGTGTTCTGTTGGGGTTGTTGGCGCTTGTGGCCGTGGTGACGCTGGTCTGGTGGCTGGCCCGTTCGTCGCTGGTCGTGCTTCCCGAGATCAAGGAACGTACAATTTCCGAAGGGAGAATCGTCCTTCGTTTTGGACACAACTCGCCCAGGGACAGCGCCTTGCACTTGGCGGCGCTGCGGTTTGCGGCGGAGGTGGAAGAAAAAAGCGGCGGCAGGGTCGTGGTCGGTGTGTATCCGTTCCAGGAACTGGGCAACGATGATCAAATGCTGGAGATGGCGCGACAGGGACGGCTCGATATTCTCCTGACGCCGACGGCCAAGATGAGTGTCGCGGTCCCGGCGATGCACTATGCCGACCTGCCGTTCTTCTTTCCTTCGCGGGAGGTGATGTATCGGGTCCTGGATGGCGAACCGGGACGGTTGCTGTTGGAAAAACTTCGTCTCATCGGCCTGGAAGGGGTGGCCTTCTGGGAAAACGGGTTCAAACAGTTCACCGCCAATCGTCCCATCCGGTCGCCTGCCGATTTCAAGGGTCTGAAGATCCGGACCATGAAAAGCCGGATCATCATGCACCATTTCGAAGAAATGGGGGCGATGCCCATTCTGATCGATTTTCACGCGACGCGCCAGGCCTTGGCCGACAAGGTGGTGGATGGCCAGGAAAATCCGCTGGTGGCCATCGTCGGCCTGAAAATCCACGAGGTGCAATCCCACCTGACCCTGAGCAATCATGGTTATCTGGGTTATGTTCTTTCGATCAGCGCTGCGGTGTTTCGCAACCTGCCCGTGGAGGCGAGGACCCTGCTCAAGGAGACGGGACGGGATCTGGTCGCCTTCGAACGCGCCGAGACCCAACGTCGTGAGGTGATCTGGTTGGATACGATTCGCAAGGCGGGGGTTACGGTACATACCCTGACCGATGGGGAACGGGCGGAATTCATCCGTCAGGCGGCGCCGATTGCGAATCGGTTCGAAATGAGCATCGGCCCGGATATTCTTTCCCGGATCGAGGAGGTGTTGTATTTCAGCAGGCCCGAGAGCGAGCGACAACAGGAGATCGTGATTGGCTTCGAGGGTGATCTTTCCAGCATCGGCATTCGTGGCAGCCAGGCGATCAAGAGTGGCGTCCTTCTGGCCATGAAGGAAATCAACGATCGCGGCGGCGTATTGGGCCGGAGGCTGACCTTGTTGCGCCGGGACGACAAGGGGATGCCCTCGTGTGGATTGGCCAATTTCAAGGAATTGGCGGTGATCCCCGAGGTGGTCGCGATCCTTGGTGGGACGTTTTGCAACGTGTCCGAGATCCAGGCCCGGGAGGCGCAACGGGTTGGCATTCCCTTTCTTGTCCCCTGGTCCACCGCGGCGGCGGTGGTGGAGCATGGAGAGAAACCGAATTTTACGTTCAGGATTTCCGCCAACGATCGTCTGGCGGGTCCTTTTCTGGCCCGGGAAGCGCTCAAACGATTCGACCGGGTTGCGCTGGTTCTGGAAAACTCGCTCTGGGGGCGGGGCAACTTCGAGTCGATGAGCCGGCATTTTTCCCGGGTTGGCGTCACCCCGGCGCATGTCGCCTGGATCAACCGCGGAGAAATCATCGGACCGGCGATCCTGGAGGAGATCAGAAGTTCGGGGGCGCGTGGGATCATTCTGGTTTTGAATACGGTCGAAGGGGCGGCCCTGGTGCAAACCATGGTCCGGGACCTGGAGCGGGGAAAAAGGTCGTTGCCGATCATTGCCCATATGGGGATTGTCGGCGGCGATTTCTGGCCTCTGGTCGCCCCTCTGAACTCCGAAATCGATCTTCAGGTGTTGCAAACGATGTCTTTTTCCGGCGATATGTCGGATCATTCCGCGGAAGCCCCCCCCTCGATCGGGATGGCGCATGCCTATGATCTGGTCCATCTTCTGGCCCAGGCGATCGCCAGGGCGCAAACCACCGAACGGGCCGCGGTACGGGAGGCCCTGGAACAACTGGAAAGCCATTCGGGGCTGGTCAAGAGGTATGCCCCGCCTTTTTCTCCGGAAGACCATGACGCCCTGACGGAACAGGATTATTTCCTGGCCCGGTTCGACCCTTGGGGACGTCTGGTCACGGTCGAATCTCCATGACGGACCGGCCAACGGATCGCGACATGAAAAAACAGGGCATCCGTACCAAACTGATCAAATACATCTCGCTGGTGATGGTGGTCGGCGTCGGGGTGTCCACGCTGTTCATTTCGTTGCTTTTGTATGGCCATCTGGAGCGGGAAAGGCGGGCCAACATGGCCAATCAGGCCTGGCATGAAATGCTCCGCCTGGAACAGCAGATCGGCCAACTCGTCGAAAATACCGAACGACTGACCGAGAATCATTTCATCATCAATGGATTGATCGATACCCAGGGACGCGAGACCTATTTGCGCCGGACCGCCGACAATTTTGCCGCGGGCCGGGATGTGGTGTCGTTTTCTCTGGTCGATTTCGATGGTCGGCCTCTGTTCGTCAAGGGGGAGGGACCACCCGACTTCAATGCCTCCGAGGAACTGCGTCTGGCATTGGGGATGGGCAGTCCGGGGGTGTTTCTGACCCCTGCCGACCATCGGCTTCTGGTGGTGGCCCCGGTTCACTACTATCAGACCACCCAGGGGGCGGTGGTGGTGACCTTCGATCTGGAAAAAATTTCCAAACGCCTGCTGAAGAGCGAGGAGGGGATGTACCATGCCCTGGTGGTCGATGGGAAGAACCTGTTTGTCTCCGATGAATCACCCGGGGTGGAATATCTGACCGAACGGGTGGTGGCCAACGGGGCCGCGCCATACATGATGCAACTTGACGCGGGGGTGGAGGTCGGGACGCCGGTCGATGCCTTTCTGTCGCCCATCCGCAAGGCGATCGCCCATTTCGTGTTGTTGGGGCTGGTGTTGCTGGTGGGGGCGGTGATTGCCTCCATCTGGCTCGGCAACAGCATCGCCCGACCGATTCTCCTGCTGAGCGATCGGGTGCGCCGGGCTGGCGTGGCCGAAGGGGAAAACTGTTATCCCGTGGGCAGTGACGATGAATTGGAACTCCTGGCCCTTGCCTTCGACGAACGGACGCGGGACCTGGGAAACATTCAAAGGGAATTGGAACGCCGGGTCGAAAAGCGTACCGCGGAACTCAAACGCAGCGAAGAGACCCTCAATCGGGCGCAGAAGGTCGCCCGTCTGGGAAGCTGGCGTCTGGACAAGGGGAGCAGGCGTCTTTTCTGGTCCGAGGAGGTCTATCACCTGTTCGGCCTTCCCCCCGACACCTCCATGGATCCATCGTCTTTTTTCAAGTGCATTTTTCCCGACGATGTGGCGCGGGTGGAGCAGGCGTGGGCAGCCGCGTTCGCGGGGGTTGCCCCCTATGATGTCGAACACCGGGTGATCGTCCGGGGGGAGATCCGGTGGATGCGGGAATTGGCCGAATTCATCCGTGACGACCGGGGGGGGGTCACCGAGGTCATCGGCACGGTCCAGGACATCACCGATCGTCATGCCGCCCAGGAGAGCATCCGTCTGTTGTCGCAGGCGATGGATCAGAGTTCCTCGGACATCGTGATCACCGACCGGGAGGGGCGCATCATCTACATCAATCCCCGATGCATCGAATCGACCGGATATACCCGCGAAGAACTCATGCAGCAGAATCCGTGCCTGATCCAGTCGGGCAACACCCCCCTGGCGGTCTATCAGGATCTTTGGGGGACCATCACCAGTGGCCAGACGTGGCGGGGAGAACTACAGAACAAAAGGAAGGATGGGACCCTGTTCTGGGAGTATGCGGTCATCTCCCCGGTTCGGGACAGCGATGGAACCATCACCCACTATCTGGCGATCAAGGATGACATCACCGAGCACAAACGATTGGAAGAGGAACGGCGGCAGGCCCTGGAGAAGGCGGAACTGGCCAGCCGTGCCAAATCGGAATTCCTGGCCAACATGAGTCATGAAATCCGGACGCCGATGAACGCCATCATCGGCCTGAGTCACCTGTGCCTGCAAACCCGAATGTCCGCCAAACAGAAGGATTACATTCGCAAGGTCCACGGTTCCGCCACGTCGTTGTTGCGGATCATCAACGATATTCTCGATTTTTCGAAGATCGACGCCGGACGCCTCGAAATGGAATCCATCGCCTTCACCCTGGAGGAGGTGCTGGGCAACCTGTCTTCCATGATTGCCCTCAAGGCGCATGAGAAACAATTGGAATTTGTCATGAAGGCGGCGTCGGACATCCCTTCCGCCCTTGTCGGAGATCCGCTGCGCCTGGGACAGATTCTCGTCAACCTGACGGGAAACGCCATCAAGTTTACCCAGGAAGGGGAAGTTTCCGTCGCTGTCCGGGTACTGGAACGTCTGGAGGACGGGGTTCGATTGGAATTCGCCGTCCAGGATACCGGAATCGGCATGAACGAAGAACAGATTGGCCGATTGTTTCAGGCGTTCAGCCAGGCGGACACCTCGGTGACGCGCCGTTATGGCGGGACGGGTCTGGGGTTGGCGATCAGCAAACGCCTGATCGAGATGATGGGCGGAGGGATCACCGTGGAGAGTGTACCGGGTCGGGGAACCCGGTTCGTGTTCGATGGTGTCTTTGGAGTCGGTGGGCGGTCGTTGTCGTTCGACCATGCTTGCGCTCCGGATCTTGTCGGGAAACGGGTTTTGGTGGTCGATGACAGTATCAGTGCCTGCGAGGTCATGATGGAGCATCTGTCCGCCTTGAAATTCAGGGTGGACGGAGTTCATGGCGGCAGGGCCGCGATCGGAGCGGTTGCGGAGGCGATGAAGGCAGGGGATCCGTTCGACCTGGTGCTCATGGACCATCGGATGCCCGACCAGGATGGGATCACCACGGCGATGGAGTTGTGTCGCATGCCCGGATCGATTCCGGCGCCGAAGATCATCATCGCCACTGCCTATGGGGAGGAGGAGGTTGTCCGGCGCGCCACCCGGGAGGCGCATGTCGATGGATTCCTGGTCAAACCGGTCAGTCAGAGCCTGTTGTTCGAATCGATCATGGAGGTCTTCGGCAAGTCGGAGCATGGGGCGGACGATGAACCCCGTTTGACCGGGGAAGAAGAACGGTTGCGGTTTCCCGGGTTGGTGGGGGCGCACATTCTGTTGGCGGAGGACAATGAGATCAATCAACAGGTGGCGCGGGAATTGTTGGAACAGGCGGGAATGACGGTGGTCGTGGTGGCTCATGGCGACCTTGCCCTGAAACGGGTTCGGGAGGAATCCTTCGATGGGGTGCTGATGGATGTGCAGATGCCGTTCATGGATGGGCTGACCGCAACCCGGGAGATTCGCAAGGACAAGAAATTGGCCGATCTTCCCATTCTGGCAATGACCGCCAACGCGATGGCGGGGGACCGCGAGGCGTGTCTTGCGGCGGGGATGCAGGACCATATCGCCAAACCGGTGGATCCCAGGGAACTGTATGCCACAATGGCCCGTTGGATTCGGTCCGGGGATCGGAGGGCGTCTTTGTCTTCCTCGCATGGTGATTGGGAAAAGCGGCGGGAGAGTGCTTTGGGTGTTCGATTGGCGGTGGATGAGGTCGGTTTTCCCGTTATTGCCGGTGTGAATGTCGCCAGGGGGGTCGGGTACATGGGGGGCAATGTGAACGGCTACATCGAATTGCTGTCGCGCTTTCGCGCCAACCAGGAAGGGATCGTGGACGCCATTCGGGATGCTTGCGACAAGGGGGACCTGGAGACGGCGCAACGTCTGGCCCATTCTCTCAAAGGGGTGTCGGCGACCCTGGGGGCCGATTCCCTGGCGGCGCTGGCGGCCCGTCTTGAAGCGCTCTACAGGCATGGCGATCTTGGGGATGGGACAAATGAGGACCTTGAAAAGGTCGCGGGTGAATTGGCGGCTCTTTTGCGGGCGATCGATGTTTTTTTCGCGGATCGGGAATCGGTTCGGGTCGAGGCGGACCCTCGGGAGGGGCATGGACCCGGTTGTGGAGATCCCCAGGCCGGCATGGAGGAAACCCGGGCGCTTCTGGTGCGCATTGTCGGTGAATTGGAGGCGTTCGATGCCGCGGTCGAGACGTCGATGGAGCGGCTGAAGCGGCTGCCCCATTCGGAGGAGATGATCCGGGATATTGATCGGATCGCCGCCAGGGTGGCACAATACGAGTTTGAAGGGGCATTGGAAGAGGTCCGGCGGTGCATGGCGCGGATCGGATGAGGTCGTGTCCGGGAAAGAACAGAATTGGCGGGGTGCGACGCTGGGGATGATCGAGGAACCGGTTGCGGAAAAAAAAGGGGTGATCCTGCTGGTCGATGATCAACCCGAAAGCATTTTTCGGGTCAAGTCGGCCCTTGAGCACCATTTTTCGCTGCGGATCGCGACCCGGGGCGAATTGGCGCTGCGGATCGCCGAACAGGGGGGCATCGATCTGGTATTGCTCGATGTTCTCATGCCGGGGATGGACGGCTACGAGGTATGCTGCCGTCTCCAGGGAAATCCGGCGACCGCGGATCTTCCGATCGTCTTTCTGACCTCCAAGGAGGACCAGGAGGATGAGATCATCGGTCTGAGGCTTGGGGCGGTCGATTTCATCCGCAAGTCGGGCCATCCCTGGATTGTACAACTCCGCTGCGCCACCATTGTCGCCCATCGGCAGGCAAGAAAAGAATTGGACAGGAAAAACATGGAATTGCAACAGGCGTTGATGGTTCGGGAAAACATGGAGCGTCTGTTTCAACACGACCTCAAGGGGCCATTGACGGGGATCATCGGCGTGCCGCAAATTTTGATGGAGGCGGATAATCTTACCGAGGGACAAAGAACCCTCCTTGGGGCCATGGAAAAAAGTGGCTATGCGATGCTGGAAATGATCAACCGTTCTCTTGATCTGTACAAGATGGAAAACGGGACCTATCCCTTGCAACCGGAGGAATTCGACCTGTTGGAGGTGTTGGAACGGATCGTCGCCGACCTGAAACGGCACGTCAGGTCGAAGGGACTCGACGTTCGCATCGAGTGTGCCGAGCGGAATGATCCCGATCCGAGTGGGGCGTTTCTGGTGATCGGTGAGCGGATGTTGTGCCATCCATTGTTTTTCAACTTGATCCTGAATGCCATCGAGGCCTCGGTCACACCGGGGGAGATTCATATCCTTCTTTCTCGTGGCCAGGGGGAGGGAAGGATCGGAATTACCAACAGTGGCGAGGTTCCCGAACCCATTCGCGATCGCTTTTTCGAGAAATACGTGACCTGGGGCAAGAAGGGGGGGACTGGATTGGGGACCTATTCCGCATGGTTGTCGGCCAGGACCCAGAAGGGGCGGATCGAACTGGATACCCGTCGTCCTGGAGAAACGTCGGTGACCGTGATTCTGCCGATGTCTCTGGTCGCGTAATCATCGAGGCGCATGGGGATTTGAATCATTCCCTTTGCCTTTTGCATTTTCCAGGATTATGGTCACCCTGGAACGGGTTTCATGAACCAATTTTTTGCCTGATGAGGCCTTCATGCCTTTTATTCCCCATACGGATGAGGACATCCGGGAGATGCTTTCGACCATCGGCGTGGATGGTTTGGATTCATTGTTCGATGAGATCGATCCGGAGCTGCGCGGTAAACCGCTCGATCTTCCTCCTCCGCTCGCCGAATGGGACGTGGTGCGTCTGATGCGGGAACGGGCGTCACGGGATGCGGGAATGGTTTCCTTCCTGGGTGCCGGGGCGTATGCCCACCACATTCCCGCCGTAGTCTGGCAGTTGGCCTCGCGGGGCGAATTTTATACCGCCTACACCCCCTATCAGGCGGAAGCGAGCCAGGGAACGTTACAGATTCTCTATGAATTTCAGACGATGATGGCTTCCCTTACGGGGATGGATGTTTCCAATGCCTCCCTTTATGATGGCGCCAGCGCCTTGGCGGAGGCGGTGCTCATGGCGGTTCGCCTTCGGGGGGGGGCGGGTGGTCGGAGGGTCTTGATACCCGCCACCGTGAATCCCCGTTATCTGGAAACGGTCCGGGCCCTGGTGCGTTACCAGGGGATCGAGGTGATACCGGTGCCGTTTTGTGTCGCGGATGGTCATATTGTTCCCGAGGCCCTTGCGCCATGGGAGGGTGAAGGGTATGCGGCGCTGGTTGTTCCCCAGCCCAATTTTTTCGGCGTGTTGGAAGAGGTGGATGCCTTGACGACGCGGGCCCAGGGATCGGGGGCGCTGGTGATCGGCCTGGTCAATCCCGTGGCCCTGGGAATGCTGGCGCCGCCCGGGTCCTGGGGTGAAAAGGGGGCCGATATTGCCTGTGGCGAGGGGCAACCTTTTGGCGCTCCGTTGACCTCGGGGGGGCCGGGGTTTGGATTTTTATGCTGTCGTTCGGCGCACATCCGGCAGATGCCGGGTCGCATCGTCGGTCGGACGACCGATCGGGAGGGGCATTCCGGATTTGTGCTGACGCTACAGGCGCGGGAACAACACATACGCCGTTCCCGAGCCACATCAAACATTTGCACCAGTCAGGGGTTGATGGCGATTGCAGCGGCGATTCACCTGTCGCTTCTGGGACCCGAGGGATTGCGAAACACGGCCCGGACGTGTCATGCCAACACCGTTGAACTGATGAATCTTCTGTTGCAGGTTCCAGGGGTGACCCGGGTTTTTTCGCGGCCTTTTTTTCATGAGGTGGCGCTGCGGCTGCCAGGGCCGGTGTCCGGGATTCTCGAACGGCTTCGGGGGATGGGGGTCGTTGCGGGCCATTCATTGGAGCGGGCATATCCCATGTTGGAAAATACCCTTCTTGTCTGCGCCACCGAAACGGTGGGGCGAGGGGAGATGGAACGGTTTCGGGATGCATTGCGGGAGGTCCTGTCATGAAGCGCGACGAACGATTCGATTCCAGGCCCGCCGTGATTTTCGAGGAGGGGCGGCAAGGTCGTGGGGGAGTGGTTTGGCGGGAAGGGGTCAACAATCCTGGAATCATTCCCGACCGTTTTCTTCGTTCCCGACCGCCGTTGTTGCCGGAGGTGTCGGAACTTCAGGTGGTACGCCATTTCACCCGGCTGTCGCAGCATAATTTTTCGGTGGATACCCAGTTTTATCCCCTGGGATCCTGCACGATGAAATACAATCCACGGGTTTGTCATACCCTGTCGATGTTGCCGGAGTTTCTCGAACGCCATCCTCTGGCCCCCGAGGCCCAGGGGCAGGGGGTGATGCAATGTCTGTTTGAATTGGGGGAATATCTTCGGGAAATCACGGGGACTGCCGGGGTTTCCCTGACGCCGATGGCGGGGGCCCAGGGGGAGTTTGCCGGAGTGGCGATGATCCGGGCGTACCATCTGGACCGTGGCGACCACGAACGCAGCGAAATGTTGGTTCCCGATGCCGCCCATGGGACCAACCCTGCCACTGCCGCCATGTGTGGCCTGACGGTTCGGGAGATTCCGACTCTTTCCGAGGGGGACATCGATATTGCCGCGCTGAAAAAGGTTCTGGGTCCGAAGACGGCGGGATTGATGCTGACGAATCCTTCGACGCTGGGGGTGTTCGAACGAAAAATAAGGGAGATTGCCGATCTGGTTCACCAGGCGGGGGGGCTTTTATATTATGATGGGGCCAACCTGAACGCCATCACCGGTCGGGTCCGACCTGGGGACATGGGGTTTGATGCCGTTCATGTCAACGTCCACAAGACCTTTGCCACGCCGCATGGTGGTGGGGGTCCTGGGGCGGGTCCTGTTGCGGTGTCGGCGCGATTGCTGGATTATCTGCCAGTTCCCCGGGTGGTGCGCAATGAACAGGGGACGGGATACCGTTGGCTCGATAGCGACGAAGCGCTCCGTTCCATTGGCAGGCTGTCTGCTTTTGCCGGGAATATTGGCATTTTGCTCCGGGCTTATGTCTACATCCGTCTTTTGGGCGGGCGGGGGATGCGCCGGGTTGCCGATTTTTCCACCCTCAACGCCAACTATCTCAAGGCGCGTCTGCAAGAGGGGGGATTTCGGATTGCCTGTCCCGAACGCCGTGCCACCCATGAATTCATCGTGACCTTGAAGCGCGAGTCGGAGGAATGGGGCGTATCAGCCCTGGATTTTGCGAAGCGGTTGTTGGATTATGGCTTTTACGCACCGACGATCTATTTTCCGATGTTGGTGCCGGAATGTCTGTTGATCGAACCGACCGAAACGGAAACGAAGGAAGAGTTGGATCGGTTTGCCGAGGCCCTGGTTGCCATTCGCCGGGAGGCACAAACCGACCCTGAACTTGTGAAAGGCGCTCCCCATCATGTACCGGTACCCGGTGGGGGGCTTGGAAGGCTGGACGACACCCGTGCGGCACGTAAACCTGACCTGATATGGAGAAGGACGCTGGATCATGAATGAAATCGTACACGTCAAAGGCAGAGAGATCGTTGATTCCCGGGGCAACCCGACGGTGGAAGTCGATGTGGTGCTGGCCAACGGCGCCGTGGGCCGTGCGGCGGTGCCGTCCGGTGCCTCCACGGGTGAGCGCGAGGCGCTGGAACTGCGCGACGGAGACAAATCCCGTTTCCTCGGCAAGGGGGTGATGAAGGCGGTGGCTGCGGTCAATGGCGAGCTGGCCAAGGCGGTCATCGGCATGAACGTTACCGGACAACGTGCCATCGACACCCGCATGATGGAGGTTGACGGCACCGAAGGCAAATCGCGTCTTGGGGCCAATGCCCTTTTGGGGGTTTCGATGGCTGCTGCCAAGGCGGGCGCCATGGCCACCGGGCAACCCCTCTACCGTTACCTGGGCGGCACCAATGCCCATGTCCTGCCGGTTCCGATGATGAACATCATCAACGGCGGCGCCCATGCCGACAACAACGTCGATATTCAGGAATTCATGATTCTTCCGGTATCGGCCAAGTCGGTTGCCGAGGCGGTCCGGATGGGCGCCGAGGTGTTTCACAATCTGAAGAAGGTTCTTCAAGGGTTGAAGCTCAACACCGCCGTCGGTGATGAAGGTGGTTTCGCCCCCAACCTGGCCTCCAACGAAGATGCCCTCAAGGTGATCATGGAGGCGATCGGCAAGGCGGGTTACAAGGCGGGCGAAGACATCATGCTTGGCCTTGACTGTGCTTCTTCCGAGTTCTACGACAAAAATGCCGGCATTTACCACCTTCACGGTGAGGGACGTAAGTTCAGCCCTGACGAGATGGTCGGTTTCTACGAGGAGTTGTGCCGGAAGTATCCCATCATCTCCATCGAGGATGCCTGCGACCAGAACGACTGGACCGGCTGGGGCAAGTTGACCAAGGCCCTTGGCAACAAGATTCAGCTTGTCGGCGACGACCTGTTTGTGACCAATCCCAAGATTCTCGCCAAGGGGATTCGTGAAGGGATCGGCAATTCCATTCTGGTCAAGGTCAACCAGATTGGCACCCTGACCGAAACCATGGATGCGGTCCAGATGGCGCAACGGGCCAATTACACCTGCGTCATTTCCCACCGCTCCGGCGAGACCGAGGATGCCACCATCGCCGACATTGCCGTCGGTACCAATGCCGGGCAGATCAAGACCGGTTCGATGAACCGTTCCGACCGGATCGCCAAATACAACCAACTGATCCGCATCGAAGAAGAACTTGGCGCCGAAGCCCGCTATGCCGGCATCAAGGCCTTCTACAACCTTGCCGCGGGCCAGCCCTGATCGTCCAGGCTGCCTGAAGGTATTGAAGGTTTGAGCGCCGCCGTGGCGCTCTGAAGACCGATCACGCCCCCCGGATTTATGGGGGGCGTTTTTTTTTGGGGGGGGAATAAGGCAAGACGGGCAAAAGGAAAGGTCAGATAAATTTTTTGCGATACGCGAATTGCTGTCTATAATTGATAGATTATGATTGATATATAGAATATTACATTATATAAATTCACATGTTATTTAATGATAAAGATTAAATTTGCCGAAATGCACCCGATTCGCAATGAAAATCATTAAGAAAATTCACTCTGGTGAAATAACCAATAAAATATAATATTTCATATGTAAAAACAAATCGTATATAATTTTATTTATTATTAAGAACAGTAAACGCCTATGAAATTTGCGGGCATGCAAAAACAAATAATTATATTAATAATATAAAATTATTGATTGACACAGACTCCGTGTATGCGTAGGATTCTGATCATTGGTATGATTTCTTGACTAAAATTCAGTTTATCGTGATCGTACACGTTTTTGGATCTCTATCGATGATCTGATCTGACTTGTGATAATATTACAGGTCATAATTATATGTTCATGGATATCCGCACGATGCGGGCGCTGTGATGGCTCAGGAGATGGAGGATCTGTTTCTCCATGATGATTGAGTAGGGGTATGAGCTGTTTTGGTCTATCGGTTCGGTAAATTTTCGCTGGGATCTATTTTCCTTGAACGTGATGAAATGAAATCAAATTCCAAATCAGAATCGCATGATGGGACTGCACCGGGTACGGATCCATCGATCGGGGGTGGCTTGGGGCGATTGACCTGGGTCAAGATGATGCTGTACATGGGATTGTTGTCGATCTTTCTGCTGGTCTCGATTCATTCGATCGGAGAAACCCGACCGGAATTGAATCCAACGGAACCTAACAATGGCACTTCGATACTCATGGATGACATCAAGACATTTTCTGCTGAAAAATTGAGTAACACAGTGGTCGATGGTTCAGATCAAAATGCTTCTGGGCAAAATATTCCTTGGAACGATTCTCAGGCCAATCGTAAGACTGGAAGGGTATCGTACACGGAGCTTGGATCACTCCTGTGGCAGTTGCTTTCTGGCAACACCATAAGCGGTGTGACTGTCTACATTGAAAACAAACTGATGGAAGGTGATGGTCTAGGTACATCCTTGGATGAGCGGGTCTTTTACGAGATACGGGAATTAACGGTGAAGGAGGCTTTCGAGAGACTTATTAAAAGACATCATTTGACCTACATGTACGATGGCAAACAGAACAGAATCGACATCGCCAGGGAACAGGTGTACGCGATTGCGGGAAAAAAAGAGGCTCAGGGAAAAAAAGAGGCCCAGGGAAACGAGAAGATCGTGGCTGTACCAAAGGATGATAATAAGGTACTTGTCCGCACGTTTCTTTTCCCTGGAACGACTGAAAAATTGAAGGTTTTGCTCCTTGGAATGAGAATACGGATGGATCGGATTGTGTCTCAGGTGGTTGATGAGAGAACGGTCGTGTTCCAGGGGCCTGCATCAATAATTGATGATATTGAAAATATTATTAATGGCCTTAGAGAGAGGGAGGAAGAAGAGTTCGAAGCGGACAGGGAGGCCAGAAAGGAGGTGGCTGCCAGAGAGAACAAGCTAATTGAAGTACCAGAAAATGACATTGAAAAGAAAAGAAAGTCCAAGAAACAAGCTAGTGATCAATGTGACAGTGATTCAACGCAATCACCAGGATCTGTTGTATTCTGGCAAAGTGATACTGTGTGCGGATTCAAAAAAGAGGTCTTGCTCCGAAAAGCGGTTGCCGACACGATCCTTGATTCTGTTCAGAGTATGATCGACAAGGTTTATCGTAATGTGGAGGTTAAGGGAGCGGAGCAAAAGGAACCGACAGATGTCAAAGAAACGGAAAAGGTCGATTCCACGACAGACTCGAAATCTACCTCGATCACATTTCAGCTTGCCCCACCACTTCCGGGAAAGAATGATCCCGTGTTTCCCTTAGTTGTAAGGTCTCCGGCAGTCAATGGATTCATCGTATACGCGATGAATATCGATCATATTATTGCAATAGAGACGTTGATCAATAATTTGGATCATCCGGCTCAGTTGGTTGAGATTGAGGTGATGATTGTGGAGGCGCAGAAAAATCTTTTGCGTTCTCTGGGCACCAAATTGGGCGGAAGCGCCTATCCCAGTGTCATTAATCAGGACACAACCAACACCTCTAATATTTCCAACTTGTTTAGCCACGACACCGGGGAACATGCCAGCATGGTTTCTCCTCTGACCAGTGGGGCCTCCCTGGGGTTTCTTTATCAAGGATCGCGCAATTTATTGGATTCGACTCTGTCGGCATTTGCCCGCGACAACCTCCTGGAACAGGTGGCATCGCCCAAGGTCGTTGTTCTCAACGGAAGGCCGGCGGTGATCAAGAGTACCGACCAACAAAGTTTTAGGGTTGAAGGCAACGCATTAAGCAATCCTCCGTCCAGCGACAGTTATCAAACAGTGGATACAGGTGTTGAGATCAATATCACTCCAACCGTGATCGTTGGCAATCAACAATCAGATAAAAATAATTTTGTTCAGTTGAAGATTCATGCGGTAAACAGTTCGGTCAATCCACAGACCATTGCATCATTTTCAAAAAATGCGCAAACAATGGACAGTACCGTGATTGTTCCGGTGAATTCGACGTTCATTATCGGGGGACTTTTCAAGACGGTTCGGGAGGAAGGAGAGACCGGCGTTCCCTATCTGAAGGAAATTCCCATTCTTGGGGGGTTGTTCAGGGAAAATAAATCCGAGGATCGAACCAGGGAGACCATTTTTTTCATTACGCCCCGTTCTCATTCTATCAGTCTTGAAGATACTCCCCAGAGAGGTTTGGCTGCCCTCAGTGGAGGAGCGGAAATGGGGGCTTATGTGCGGCGGAAAAAAGACGAGATTGCTCGGGATCAAAAGAACGTAATCGAAAACAGCAGACTGCTCACAATCGTCAATCCGTGGAAAGAAGATGAATAGCATTTTTTTTTATTTAATTGGTGATCGGGAGCAAGGAATGGGAATGAATAATCGCGGAAAGAATACTTGCTTGATCTTTACATGGATTCTCTCTCTTGTGGTTCTTGTTTTGTTCGGTTGCGGTATTCCTGCGGTCGAAATTACACCAGATGTTCAACAGGACGATACAAAAGAAGTCGTTTCTGTCGATACAGGCGTTCCGGTATGGACTGTTGGTGAAAGATGGGAGTACAGCGATGGTTATGTACTGGAGGTTGAGAGTATTTCTAGGCCGGACGGAAGTTCCCTGGGAGATCATGAATCCTATCCACCCGAGGAGCGGTTGACTCGGTTCAAGGTGACCCCGCCTTATGGATTTCCTCAGGAGTCATGGAGCGATTTCTGGATGGTTTGCAAGGGATTTTTTAAAGTGGAGTCGAAGTTTGGTGACGAGCATCGAAAAAATGTCTTTCTCTCCGAGAAGCTGGATAAACTGTTTCCGTTGGCTGTTGGAAAGGTCATTAACTATGATCGCGAATTTTTACGGAACAGAGAACTCATTAAACATCGCAGTTCCTGGCGGGTGACCGGATATCAACCAAAAGTGACGGTCGCAGACCATGATTATGGTTGTTGGATACTTGAGTGGAATACCGATTCCCTTCAGAGTAATTGGAGCGGGCATGAAACTTGGTGGTATTGTCCCGAGATCAATAATTATGCGCGGATGGAATTCCGTTACGGTGATAATGAGGTAGCTACGCGGGTTTTGATCAAATACCATCATCCTTATAAGCGTGATAAGAAGGCGAGTATTCCCGAAACAGTTGGGACAATGGCTCTTCCTATGGAACCGAACAGAAACTGATTCTAACGATATGAAGGAGACAGATCATGAAGAGGAAGGGAAGGGTTGGTTGGTCTGGGGGTGAGGAAGGTTTTACACTGATTGAGCTTATGGTTGTTGTGACCATTATTGCGATTTTGTCTGCCATTGGACTTCCCAGGCTGAATAACTATGTTCGAACAAGTACGGCGACTGAAGCTTTAGAAGTTGCAGGCAGGATCGTTAGGGCGATTCATGGGTATGTGGATGCGCAAACCAGTACCTCCATCGATCAGTTGAATGTTCTCTTTCAACCGGGGAACAAGGGTAATCTTAACGGTGATACCCCGGATAAGGAAATTTCCAGTTTGATTCCGCATTTGACGGCTCCTCGCGGTGTCAAGTTCCAGTATGAGATCAATGCCGTCGTGCAGGATAACCGCGATGTTTGGATTTGTATTCGGGCCTGGGAAAAAGAGGCGGGTGCGGATTCCAATGCCTATGTTCTCTACTCGGGAGCGGAATCCAGCAATCCTCTGTGGCAGGGACACGCTTTTTTGGCCAAGTTTGTGGATGTGACCATTACTGCGACACCCGGCGGCAACTGTGACGCCAATGGTGGGGCGGTAGCGGATCAGGATTGATTGAGGATGTTGGAACGTAAAGAGTGATTTTTGTCATGAGTGAGAGTCATCTTCTGGTAACCTATCACCTGATCGACGGCAGCCAAAAGCGATCATTCGTGCCTATGGGGGATGCCAGGTCGTTTGTTCTCGGTGGCTTGGGCTCCTTGAGTCCGAAATGCAACGATATCACATTGGATCACCCGGAATTGCCACTTCCTTCTCGGCTTTGCCTCCTGTCGCGGCACATGAAGAAAGATGAAACAAATGAGATGATTTGGGAAGTTTTCGATCTGGTGCCCAAGGGGGAGTATGGAACTGCCAGGTGCTTTCTGGAAAAGAAGGGACATTCTCCGGTACGGGTTGGTTATGAACCCCTCAAGGTGGAAAAGGACGATAAAATTGTCATTCGGTTTCCGCACCGTGAAGCGGGGAGTACTTTGCCTGTCCCTGTCATCGAACTGAAAACGCTTCATGGCGGATCTGAAGACAATGTGACCGCTTCCTCTTTAGGTGATACCAAGACCGATGATCAGAGGACCAAGTCTGGGGACTCGGTTAATTACCCATGGTTGATCAACGATCTCCAACGGGAAAATCTGTTGCCCGAGAAGATTGGTAGGCGGTTATACGAAGTTTTTCACTTATTGCGACAACAAAAAAATGGTGAAAAAGTTTCCTTCTTCAAACAGGATAAGAGAGAAGCGGCTCTGTATGAAGCATTCAAAAATCTGGACGCAATAATCGCGAAAACCTACGGAGTTTCTTCCGCATGGTTATTCGAGAACGGGGATCAGGGTGAACATCTGAGGGAAAATGTCGTCCATGGTATCGTGCCCGATCTAACGTCTTTTTTCCGTTTCATTATGCGTTTACTTCAGCGATATGGTCTAGGTGATGTTCGAGCCAGCATCAACCAATGGGCTGGATGGAAATTCGGAATGCCGCTTTACAGGAACGGGGAGGGGGAAAAAAAAGGGGTTATCCAAGGCGGCGCGGGTTCCGGCCAAAAATCGGGGAATGTAAAAAATAGTACTCAACCAGTAAAACTTTGGGGGAAGATTGTCTATGAGAGGACAAATCTAAAATATTGGGACAAATATCCACACGATGTTCTGGACCGATTCGGGATTATTCCCCTGACTGCGAGTATTCACCGAGACCGGATCTATTGGGCGGTTCTGGACCCGTTTGATCTGGGGTGGCGGGTTTTCCTGGATGCGTTGCGGCAGCCCAATGAATCGGAGTATTTGAATATGATCGATATCGTTGATTACGATCGTTTCATGAAGGATATGGGCACACGTCAGAATGAACGGCGAGCTCCGGAGAATGAGGTATCGGTGGATGATGGAAGCCAGGCGGTGCAGTACGAAGCCATCCCGGCCCGAATGCAAAAAATGTTGCAAGATGCCCAGGATCAAAGGGCCTCCGATATCCACATTGAGGCGGACGAGGACAAGAGCATTGTTCGTTTTCGGGTTGATGGCGTATTGCACAACTATGCCGACTACAGCAAGGAGACTCACAACGCCATTATTTCCCATTTCAAGGTCCGGACCCAGATGGATGTCACCGAGAAGCGTCGGCCCCAGGATGGGCGTTTGAATTTGTCTGGGACCGACATTCGTGCCTCCACCTATCCGACCGTCAAGGGAGAGAAATTTGTTCTGAGGTTGTTGGATCAGGAGAGCATTGTCACGTCCACCGACCGTCTGGGCATGCTCCCGTTTGATTTGCAGCTTCTGCGAACCAACATCCACGGTCCCAATGGTTTGATCCTTATCTGTGGTCCCACGGGTTCGGGGAAGACAACGACCCTCTATGCCTGCCTTTCAGAGTTGAACAAGACCGACAGCAATATCATGACCATTGAGGAACCGGTGGAATACCGGCTGCATGGAATCAACCAGATGCAGGTGAGAACCGATATTGATCTGACCTTTGAGAAGGGTTTACGGACCATTCTCAGGCAGGATCCCGACATCATCATGGTAGGGGAAATCCGCGATCAGAACACGGCAAGAACGGCCATTCAGGCGGCCATGACCGGGCATCTTGTGCTTTCCACCATTCATACCAACTCTGCGCCACAGGCGGTTGGCAGGCTGCTGGAAATGGGTGTGGAACCCTACATGATCACCTCTGCCTTGAATCTTACAGTGTCGCAAAGATTGGTGCGCCGGGTGTGCCCTTCCTGCCGCAAATTGATCTCCGGCGCGGAAATCAGGAAAAAAATTGAAGGTGATGGTTTTGACTATCGCCGTTTTACCCAGACCCTTGGAATGGAAATCCCGCAAAATGATCATTTTTATACTGCGGATCCGAATGGTTGTTCCCAGTGTTTCAATCGTGGCTACCGGGGCCGCATGGCCATTTTCGAAACCTTCAATATGAGCCGGGAGGTACGCGATCGTATCCACGCCAACGTAACCGATTCCGAGGATTTGTGGCTGGCTGCGCGCGGAGCGAAATGGCGGGAAAAGACCCTTTGGGCACATGCGCGGCATTTATTGATGCGGCAAGGGGTGACGACATTTGAAGAAATCATCCGGATCATGGGACTATAGGACCATGGCCGACATCAGTCCTCGATCTTTGTTGTTCTTTACCCGGCAGTTTTCCTCAATGGTCAACAGTCATCTTAGTTTGCGGCAGATTCTGGAAACCATGGCCAAGGACCTGAGCACTGACAAGAAAATGAGGCCAATTTTGAAATGTCTGTACGATGACCTGGATCGGGGCATGGATCTGGATCGGGCAATGGAAAAACATGGCGAGGTCTTTAATAGGGATTATATTTCCATTATTCGCTCTGGAGTGCAGTCCGGGCAGTTAGGTGTGGCCCTGGAGCATCTGACAAAGTACCTTTATAATGCGCATCAAAATCGCAGCAGGCTTCTTACCGCCATCTCCTATCCTATGTTTATCTTTGTTATATTTATAAGCATGTTTCATATTATGGTACTATTTATCCTTCCAAGATTTGATCATATTTTCAAGGAATTTGATAAACCACTGCCGAAACTGACCCAGTGGGTTCTCGCGTTCAGCAATTTCTATCTTGAACATTTTGGAATTATCATGACGGTATTAGCTCTTCCCGTCCTAATGTTTTTTACTACCCGGATGAGCCCGGGGGTGCGAATGTGGTGGGACATGCACAAACTGAATTGGCTTTTACTGGGATCTCTGTGGCGACTGTCGGCGCTGCACCGTTTTTTAAGCAGCCTTGGCGTTCAGGTAAAAAATGGCATACTTATCGTGGATGCGGTTCCTCTTGCCGGGAGTGCTGCCAATAATCTTTTCCTGGAGAGTATTTCTCGTCGGGTGCAAGAAAGTATCCAAAACGGTGCTTCAGTAACGGAGTCTTTTTCTCCCCACGCTATTTTTCAAGGGGTTGCCCTTCAAATGATTCGCGCAGCCGAGGAAAGTGACTCGATGGCCGATCCGTTGCTTTCAACCGCGGAGCATTTTAACGAATTGCTTCAGAGCCGATTGCAAATCATTACCGAATTGGTGACACCAATTTTGACCATCATTCTTGGGATGATCATTACCGGGATGCTTGTTGCTGCCTTTTTGCCCGTATTCGAGTTGGGAGGATTGCAGTCATGACCCTTCTACCGAAACGAAATCCTTGGACTTTGCCTGGTTGGGGGCTGTTTTTCGATCCAGAGCCGTTTAAATCCGAGGAAATACCTATAATCAGGGATGGGGTGGTCGGCGTGGTACATTGCCTGTCCTGGAATCGTGAAGGAACTTTGCTGGCTGTTGCTACTGATGAAGGTCTTTTCCTAAAAAAAGTAGAGACTGGTTGTGCGAATTCTTCTAGCTCGGATGACCCGTCGTGGAAACCGGTCCTTTCTGGGACCTTTAGTACCATTGTTTTTGGTAATGACAATCGCCTCATCCTGGTAGATCGCCGGGGGATGATTCTTCCCTGCCTGGTTCTCGATGACCTGAAGATTCAGGTTGGCAAGGCGTTGATGTGGAATTCGGGAGGAAGTTGGCTGCCGAGTTTTTCCGATGATGCAAAACTATTGGTCGCTCCTGCCGATGGTGGTGGTATTGGCCTTTATTTTCCCTATGGATCAGAGACGGATTGGAAACTGTTGCCAGAGCCTAATAGACCGTTTGAACAGGCGGTCATCTCCCCGAATAAAAAATGGTTGGCCTACTCTCAGACCTTCGATAATGGTTCCAGGGTCTTTGTTTTGCCCATTCCCTTTGATGATGGGGAGGAATGGTGGGTGAATGGTGTCATATGTCAAAAGGATCTGAATTTAGGTTATGGTTTTTCCGTATCCTGTCTGGTGTTTAATGGGGATGCGACCGTTTTGTATGTTGGGGGAACCAATCACCGGATTATAACATTTGTCAACGATAAAGATGGGTGGGTTAGAAAAACAGAACGATATGGTGTGGGGGCTGGAAGGGTCCATGGAATCCATTTTTTTTGTGAAGAGAAGTATATGGTTTCCTCTTCTGATAATCGATCTCTATGCCTTTGGAATCGAGGTACGGATCGTTCTTCTGCGAAAGCGAGACCGGACTATGACGCTTATTGGGTTGTCAGCTATGCTGCTGGAGAACAGATAGGTAGGATGGCCTTTCATCCCAAGGATCCCTGTCTGGTCGCGCATCATGTGGAAGAATACAAAATCAGCCATTTCTTGATTGATTTAAATGATATTGCATCCAGGAAAAAGTTTACCAAGTTGCAAACCTTTAAGGTACTCTTTATCGGCATGGAGTCTTTGACGTCAACACTATTTAATAAATTCATGAAATCCGGAAATTCATCATCTAATGATTCAGGAGATAGTCTTGGAAATGTTAATATAATTAGAATCGAGAATACAGACGATCATTGGAAAGAATTGTTCTCCAGGTGGGGCAAGGATGCAGATGTGTGGCGTGAAATATTTCTTTGCCGACTTCCAAAATTGGATAAAACTTCTTCCCATGGTTCTATCGGGGAGTTACTTCTGAATGTTTACATGCAGAACACCGATTTGCTGGTCTACGTGACCGATACTCCAATATCTGACCAGATCCAGACTGGAGCCGGTAGCGTTTCCAGAAACTTGCAACGTTGGGTCAGATTGCTTAAAAATGCGGCTCCAAGAAGGGGCAATAAAAATGATGAATCTAATGCAAAGATACCCTGGTTATTGGTGACGAAGGAAGGTGGAAATTCTGGGGCGAATGATTTGCTTTCATCCTGGGGATGCCAGGGTGTGGTAAACGTTGACTTCCATAAGCATTCCGATTGGAGTATGCAAACAGTAAGGGAAAAGATTGTTACTTCCTTGAGGGCTTCGACTACAGAAAATATCAGGGTTAGAAATAGTTCATTTCCCATTTTTCGGGGTCTCATGAGAGAAAAATTCCATTCTGGAAGACGAATTTTTTCAACCGAGGAATTTATAATGGAGGCCAGCAGAATAACACCTGGGACGGAGCAGTTTAGAATCAATGAACTGACAAAACATTTTAAAAGTTTTCGCCTTCCTGCCACTCAAAGCGGATGGATGGCAACAGCGCCAGACAAAGATCAAATATTGATCAATCGGTGTGTACTTGATGCGATGTTGGTGCATCTTTTGAAGAGCGCAGTAGACAATAGACATAAGGATGGTACTGTACTTTGGAACGAATGGTTGGAGAGTCTCGAGCGGGACTCTGATGGACTTGTTTCACAAGCGTATCACTTGGCACTGCAGGATTGGGTCTGGAGTTTGTGTGAACGGGAAAAGGTGGCCGCGACGTTTGAGGAGGTCAAGGAAAATGAGACGTTGCTCCACCCCAAAAAGTTCGTCTTTCCCTCCTTGGCCAGTGGGCACACATTTCCTCCAGGGGGATACCTGCCTGCGCCTCAAGTGACCTATTATTTTTCTGCATCTGAAGATGACCTCTTTCATCATCTTGTTTTTGCGATGAAAAGATCTTTTACTATTAACAAGATTGATGCCCTCTGGCAGAGAGGTCTGATGTTTACCACACCTGGTGGTGAAAAGCGGACTGTTGGGTTTTACTTCGGCACATATCAAAGACGGCGCGAATATTGTGAGGAACAAAATGGAGGTCTTGTCGAACTCAACTTATTTTGCATGGATGAGAACATACCACCTTCCATGTGGCAGCAGTTCCAGGAAAAGGTCGAGACACTGCTTCGCCGTTGGGTTTACGATTCTATGAGTGACGTGGAAGCAAATGGAGGGAGTATCGCTCGACGTGTTGCAAGATTTTTCTGTACAAACAGAGACTGTAGTTCCGAGGGGTTGGATCGTGGTAAAGCTAAAGATCTTCGTGAGAAAAATAATTTGCGGGCAAAGTGTGGCTGTGGTGCATCGATTCGATTGGATCTTATTGAAAATATTGAAGAATTCGAGAAGACTATCCTTCGAGAAGATTCCAAAGCCGAACTTGGTAATGGTGGGCCTGATTTCTTTACTTGGTTGATGAGTGATACAAATTTCGCTTTCGATTATCCTCAGTGCGATCAGTTGACGGTGGTATTTACTGATATTAAAGGTTCGATGAATCTCCTGAAGGAGCGGAAGGAGGCTGGGTGGTACCAGGCATTGAAAAAGCATTTTGCACAGGCTAATGCCTTGGTCCAGCCAAATCATGGGTATATGGTCAAGAATATGGGTGATGGATTTATTCTGCTGTTTGCCGATGCTTATGATGCGCTTAACTATAGTTATCAACTCCAACAAAAGACTGGTGACTCTGGAATAAAAATTCGGGCATCGTTACATAATGGTCCGATTTTTATCGATACCGAAATTAAAGACATCTTCGGGGTGAATGTTGGCTTGACGGCCCGGATCATGGAACTCCACAAGGGAGCGGTTATTTTGGCCAGCGATGTGGTTGTGGACCTCCTCAAGCAACGCAAGGAATTCGTGGAAAATTATTCCGCTGTTCTCATTGCCTCTGTAGACCGATCGGGAAACCAGTTCTCTCTTGTTGCGGATCAGTATTCTAATGGTGAATCTGAGAAAGTCGGAAAGGGGGTAAGAGTTGATCCTGAGCAGTTAACGGATGGAATCAAGGTTTATGTGATTGAAAGGATAAAATAATAAGTTTATTTATCTTGTTTGTTTCAGTTTCACAGTTAACATAAGAGATAATCTGAGTGAGGTTTATGTGAAGAGCGGTTCCGGGAACGGATTTACATTGGTCGAATTGATGATGGTGGTCGTGATTATCGGGATTTTGGGTCTTCTGAGCCTTCCAAATCTAAGACCATATATTTTACGTGGAAATCTTCAATCGGCGCTTCCCTACCTGATGGAGATTTCCGCCAAGGAGCGATCCTTTTACCAGATGAATGGATCCTATTATCTCTCACCGAATAATGATGAGCAGGACCTGGAGGATACCCTGGGTGTAGACCTGAGTGGGGCTGGCGATTTCTGTTTTCTGGTTCGAGTGGGTGATGGAAATTATATCAGTTCTTCGGGAGATAGCGCGAGCGGTGAGGAGGGGAGGGCAAAATTTGAGGTGTGGGCGCTTCTGCGGGATGATTCCTATTCTGGACTGACGCCGGAAAACGACAGTGTGACTTCCTTCAACATGGCGGGAGTTTCTTGCATCACCGCCGATGAAAAAATTCACGCCACTGGATTTGTCGGCGTCGATGGTGGTGATGTCGGGGGGGAAGGCCGAATTCTTTCGCTTCGCTATCCCCAACCGGCGTTCGGATTGGATCCTGCCAAACGGGCCGGGCGTAGCACTGATTTGCATTGGGAAAACGGAGTTACCTTTCATGACGCCCTGTTCTGACATGTATTGGAGAAAGCATGGGGGTGACCGTCGGTCCAGACCCGAGGGACATTGGTTGCGGAGGGGGCAATGTGGTTTTTCCTTGGTGGAAGTGATGATGGGGACCGTCCTGCTTTCTTTTTTTGTCATCGGAGTATCGGAGTTTTGGTCGGTATTGAAGGGACGGCTTGTTCGAAACAGCATTCGCCAGCAGGCTGTGTTTGTCCTTCATGGCCAGATGGAACGTTTAACCGCTATTTACCGGGAGGACGATGGAACTTATCGGACTTATGGTGGGACTACCGGCTACAATGCCCATCATCCCGATTCGGAGCATTCCATTTTGACCGACAGTGATAACGAACTGGTTACAGATCAAGTGAACGACTTTATATTGGGAGTTGTCTTTTATTTGGATATGGGGGTGCCCGGTCGATCCTCCTCGGATCGAAATGTGGTCTGGATTGATCAGGAGCATGGCGTGGCAGGCACTGTGAGCTGGGTGCTGACCAATGTTGGTCAGGCCAACTGTTTTCCCGGAGTGAATTGTCAGAAGTTGCAATTATTTTTAGACTATCCCTATTGGGTCGAAACAACCGGACCGGTTTTACAACTGCGTCCCTCCCCGGACGGTATCGATACGTTGCGTCTTGACACACTGATTGGACAGTGGTCATGAGCGGCGTTGTGTCTGGAAGGTTAATTGTGTACAGGTCGTCTGGATTTGGCCTGCGGCAATCCGGGTCTACACTGGTGGAGTTGATGGTCGCCTCTTTCATTTCTTTGCTGATTGGCATGGTCGTGATTCAGACCGTTTTTCAAATCGAAAAGATGGTTACCTTGTTTTTGGCGACCACCCGGATGAATCAGGAAGCGCGTGAAATATTTTTTCTTCTTCTTTCAGGGGGCAGGGAAGGCGTTCTCTATTTTCCAGGCATTCACGGTCATGAAAGTGATCCTACGGGCAGGGACCTGAGTCATGTCGGAGGGCGTATCTGGCTGGGAAATTGGGGAAATGGAACCGGAATATTTGAAGGTGGGGTCACCCCCTACGACATTGTTTGCCAGAAGGAAGGTGATCCTCTACCACAATGTTTAGCGGGAGGTGAACATATCGTGGGTGAAGGGATGGTCCTTGATTTCAATACATCGCAATCTTTGGCGGTTCGTGGCCGGACTGTTGATGTCTCCTACCGGATATTCGAACCCAATCTGGTACCCCGTGGAATCTATGATTCCTATCATCAACCTGATTATATGGTACGGTTCTGGACTTCCGTGGGTCTGATGCTTGCTCAAGCTCCGGGTAGCCCATGATAAGTCATGTACCTGTGCATGCCCATAAGATCGCCGGGAGGAATGCGGGAGGTGTGCTTATGATGATACTGGTCGTCATAACCGCGACGATCGGATTGATCGCCTATTTATTTGATCATCTGCTCTATTTGGAGACCATGGCCGTTGAGACGTCTTTGGCCCGAGTGCGGATCTATTGGGCCATGGCGGGACAGGGAAATTATTTTCTGAGCCGTCTGAAATGGCGCGTCGGAACACTTGACGAAGCGAGCACTCCTCAATTTTCAGCCGTTCAAACTGCTTTGGCAACGTTTGATTTTGATCAACAGGTTCCTTCGGAGTGTGCAACTGCCATTGATGCTGCTATGATCATTCGCTGTATATGGGATGAAGTGGCTCCATATGAGGCGCAAAATATTCTTGTCTGGGATTATGGACCGGGATATCGACTTCCAATCCAGGTTTCAAGAGGGAACGGCGTGGGCGACATACTTTTTTCCCTGGCGCAAGGTGCGGCAGGCGACAATGGGCCAATTTTACAGTCTCGACTGATCGCAGGCAACGGGTTGCAGGTGTCTTTTGCACTGGATGGTGCCAATGGACAATCTGCATCGGTTCGATTGACGGAATTTCGGGAATGATGGCATGTCACAACAAGTGAACGCTACTGAGAAAAAACAGCAAGAAGGGCTACGGGGGGCGCCGTCATATGGTTATAATAATCAGTTACGGGAGAGAATGGCTCATTTCCAGAAGAAATTTATTTTAATTCTATCAAGAAATACGAATCCCTCACCAAGGCTCGCAAGTGGGGATGTGATTCTGATACTGAATTCCTGGGGTTGGTTGCAGTTTGGTCCAGGGGATCGTGTAGAAAAGAATGTTTTTACCATAAGTGATATTAATAAATTAAAAGAACATAAAAATGAGAAAGGTGGAAATATCTTTCAGAAATCTGTCGAGCGATCGCGGCAACAGAATGAGGCTGTCCAATTGCAAGCTATTCGTAAGGCCCTTTCTGATTGGTGGAATCATCCTGGCACCAACGAAAATTCTCAAAATTTTAATAATCTATATTTGGTGTTGGGTGATATAAGCAGTATTATTACAATGCCTGTAGAGAACAATTTTGTTCGCCGCGGGAATTGGATCCGAACGAATTATCGAATTCCCAAGGCCCTTTCCTGCCCGTTGGCCACCGATTTCCCTGGCTCTTACGCCTGTGTGCGGAAAAAAGTTTTCGACGATTTTTATTCCAGCGCGGGCCTGGGTTTCATGGAGTTATTCAGTAGGAAGATTGCCGGGGTTTTCCCCATGGATAACCTCCTTGTGCATCACAAAAATGTTAAAGAACGATTAAGCGATAAGTTTCCAGTCGTGATTTTAAATCTGGAAGGGCGAAGAACCCGTATATTTTTGATTGAACATGGAAAATTGGAATGCATTGCTTTTGATGTTACATTTGGTGTTATGGATATTGTCTTGGATTTGGGATGCCTTGATAATCTTGAGGAGTGTGTCAAGAGCCTGTTGCCCATCGACCAGGACGAGTTGTTGCGGCTGATGCACTCTTACCCGGTTCCCAGATTGGCGATACAAAGATTCTTTTCCAATCTGTTGGGATCACTACGTCTTGTTCTGGAACAGTATAGCCTGCAAGAAGGAAGGTCTCTTCCTAAAGAGACAAAGTTCTTCCTTGCCGGAGGTTTTTCCCTCTCCATGGGGGGAAATACCGATAAAGATTGGAAATTTTTTTTAGAGTTGGGGAAGAGGGTGGTTCAGATTCTCGGATTCGATCCGGAAGTGCTTCCTTTCGTTGATGGCGTTACGAATCCGTTTTCTTTCTCCGCGAAAGAGATGCAAAGAATTGGTGGAATTTATTTTGCCAAACCTGACCTCCGGCAGGTTCCTGGGAAGGACGATGATGAAGAAATAGAGAAATATTACTCTGAAAAAGATTTATATTATTCTGGGAACACCCCGGCTAATCATACCCCGTTGAGAATTGCCACTGCATTCCCGGAATCTTTCATAAGTATTCAGACTACTCCCAAGCCACCCCCGGCTGTTTCTGGTCCAGAGAAGTTTCCCATGTCGATACAGAAAAATTTATTGTTCGGTGGTCTTGTAGTGGTGTCGGTTGTCATGTTTTTATTATTTCGTTGGCACTATAATAGTGTCTATGATGAAATATATAATACATACAAAGAAGCATCAAAAGTTAATGAAAAGCATTCTGATGAACTTAATGAATACAGATCTTATTATGGATCATCTTTGAGCAGTCGATTGTTTCGCCTGATTGGAGGAGATGAACGGATCAATCTTAAGCGCCTCCATGTCAAAAAATTGGAGAAGGGAAAGTACAAGATGACTTTGGAAGGAACTTTTCTCAATGAGCTTCAAGGCGATGGAACAAAAAAAGAATTTAACGGAATTAGTATGAAACCAGATAAAAACGAGGACGCGAAAACCTGGAGTGGAAGTTTCAAAGAATATTTGCGCCGCCTATTTATGTCCACAGAGTTTGTGAACTATACGATCGATGAGTTGAAAATCGTGGAGCAGGATCATAAGGGATATGGTTTTATCGTTACGATTATAGAGAGTAATATTCACAAAAGAATCGATCTATAAAATATATTAATCAAGGAGACCCTTTCTATGATTTCGATTGATGATGTAAAGATGCACGTCAAGCATCCAAGGAGGTTTTTTGAATTAAATACAGTCCCTGCATTTGTTGTTATGTTATTCATTATTTGGATATGCGGGATTTCTTTGCTTACGAACTTTTTCAAAATTGACTCCATAAGGGAATCGCTTGATAGGGAACTTTGTTCTGGGACTCAGTATGGTTTTATCTTTATGAAGGACCAGAAAGATTCGTCCCAAGATGATCAAACAACCCTGCTGATCCAAAGTGTAAAGACGGCGGCGAATAGCGCGCGTATCAATGAATTAAAGAATCTTAGGGTTTTCGTTAAGGGAAAAAACAAGGAGATGATTGAGGTAAACTATATTGGAACATTTGAAAAATTTTTCCTGATGGTGAAAGAGTTGGAACGCTCAGGCCATCAACTTTCCGATGCATCGCTTGAGTTGGTTAACGAAGAGGGTAATATCGACGCACTTGCGATAAAATTTTCATTGCAACGGGCCAATTTCCCCACATTTCACATCCGAGACGATTTCGAAAAAGTTCCAAATGATTTACGTGAATTCATTGATCCTTCGGCTGAAAATATAGAGAAAGGCTTTCTCCCTCAGTATACAAGTGAAAAATGCACGTTTGACCTTGAAAAATTAAAGTATGCAGATGGTTCCTTTCCAAAGGGCAGTGTGCCAAGCGTATTTGGTACTCTATTCTCTGAATTGGCCAAGGTTGCAACATTCAATAAGAGCCAGAAGAAATTCTACGCTTCAATTGCAGGCAGCTCCGAGGAAAAACGGTCAGACGTCCCTGTAGAGTTCAGGAATCCATTTCACGAATATATCAGGTATATGGGCGAGAATTACCTGAAAATTCCTGGTTATTATAAATTAGATCGGTTGGAAATCATTGATGATAAAGGTCAGGTTGACATCAATGGTGTGACCTACCGCACCGGTGAACGGTTCCCACGAAATGCCTTCCACAAGAATGGAACCGCCTTTTCAAACCTGGGTTCCCTTCTGGTTTATTCCATAGATCCGAAAGGACATGTTCTTTTTCGCCAGGATAATGTTTATCCCGATTATCTGCTGCTTCCTCCCCTTGATGTGCTATAAGTGATGTCATGTAAAAGATTTAGAGGAATGGTTTTTTGATAATATTTACACATGTAAAATATTTTTAACGTCGGAGTGTCGAATGATATAAATAAACAATAATTTATAATCACTCAATCCTTGGCACGCTTTCTGCGCTTTCATCAACAGTTGCCGCCACCATGGGTGGTGGAGGCGAGGGGTGAGGTGGGTTCGTCTCTTGGTGAAATCGGGCTGTCGTGGGAGAAGGGCGATGATTCATGCGCTGTGGTCGGGGGTGCGTAGACTGGTCATTGGGGGGGTGGTGTTATTGTTACTGATGGTTTATGGCGATCGTTATTTACCGGAGGGGATCCGATTTTTACATCGGGTGGATGATCGCGCCTCGGGTTTGGTTTATGATCGGACGCTGGGTGAACCGATCCCTTGACCGCGTCGAGCGCATCAAGGTGAAACTGCGGGAGGGGCCTGTTTGACTTTGACGGAACCAGAGATTTCCGGTGACGATTCCGATCCCGCCATGGCGGTGCTGCGGCGCTATTTCGGCTATGAGCGGTTTCGCGGGTTTCAGCGGGAGATCATCAAGCATGTGATGCAGGGGGGCGATGCGCTGGTGATCATGCCCACGGGCGGCGGGAAATCGCTTTGTTTCCAGATTCCAGCGCTGCTTCGACCTGGGGTGGGGGTGGTGATTTCCCCATTGATTGCCCTCATGCAGGACCAGGTGGGGGCGTTGCGCCAGAATGGAATCCGGGCGGCGTTCGTCAATTCGAGCCTCAGTGGGGCGGAGGTTTTCGAGGTCGTCAATCAGGTTCGGGGAGGAGAACTGGATCTCCTGTACATGGCCCCGGAACGGATCCTCCTTGAATCTTCTCTCGACCTCCTGGGCCGCATCCCCCTGGCCCTGTTCGCCATCGACGAGGCCCACTGCGTTTCCCAGTGGGGACATGATTTTCGTCCCCATTACCTGGGACTTGACATCCTGGCGGATCGTTTCCCGGGAGTTCCTCGCCTGGCCTTGACGGCTACCGCCGATCCGCCAACCCGTTCCGAGATCCTGGCGCGACTGCGGATGGAAGGGGCGCGCCCGTTCATCGCCCGGTTCGACCGACCCAACATTCGCTATCGGGTCACGGTCAAAAACGATCCCAAGCGGCAATTATTGCGCTTCCTGGAAAAGGAACATCCCCTCGATGCCGGAATCGTTTATTGTCTTTCCCGGGCCCGGGTCGAGGAGACTGCCGATTGGTTGGTGGATAACGGTTTTCCCGCGCTTCCCTATCATGCGGGCCTGGACAACGAGGTACGCCGCCGGAACCAGCAGCGGTTCCTTTTCGAAAACGGCACGATCATGGTGGCGACCATCGCCTTTGGCATGGGAATCGACAAACCCGATGTCCGCTTCGTCGCCCATCTTGATATGCCCAAAAGCCTCGAAGCCTATTATCAGGAAACAGGACGGGCGGGACGCGATGGCCTTCCCGCCAACGCCTTTCTGACCTATGGGCTTGAAGATGTCGTCCTGTTGCGGCAATTCATCGAAGGATCCCAGGCGGAGGACCGGATCAAACGAATCGCCCTGCGCAAACTGGAGTCGATGATCGGTTACTGTGAAACGGTCCATTGCCGCCGCCGGGTGGTTCTCGGATATTTCGGGGACGACGCTCCGGAAAACTGCAACAATTGTGATACCTGCCTTGATCCGGTAGCAACCTGGGATGGACTGGTGGTGGCCCAGAAGGCCTTGTCGTGTGTCTTTCGGACGGGACAGAAGTTTGGCGTATCGCATCTGGTCGATGTCCTGACCGGCAAGAAGAACGAAAAGGTGCTGCGGTTCGGTCATGACAAGGTGAGTACCTTCGGTATTGGCAAGGAATTGAACGCCAGTCAGTGGCGTTCGGTCTTTCGCCAGTTGCTGGCGGGAAAGTATCTTGAAATCGATTTCGAGGGACATGGATCGTTGCGTCTGTGTGAATCGAGCCGTCCTATTTTGCGCGGAGCGCAGCCAATCGTATTTCGCAAGGATGTCATTTCGCCAAAACTGGCCGCCAGGGAAAAGGTCAAACCGTTGGAGCGTGAACGTTCGCGAACGGAAGGGTTTGCCACGGTGCGGCAGGGGGAATTGTTCGAGGCGCTGCGGTCGATGCGCAGTGAACTGGCCAAGGAACAAAACATTCCACCCTACGTCATCTTTCATGATGCGACGCTGCGCCAGATCATCGAGGCAATGCCCACGACACTGGAGGAGCTGGGCCGGGTCCAGGGCGTGGGATCGCGAAAGCTGAAAAATTATGGCGAGCGCGTGCTGCGTCTCGTGATGGAGCATTTATGATTTTAAGAAAAGGATGAAATTCATGACTGGCGACATCAAGGATTTTGGTCACGGAATCACCCGTATCGATACCCATTATATCCGTCCAGGCCTCGCCGGTTCCTGGCTGGTGATCGAGAATGGTCGGGCCGCCCTGATCGAGACGGGTCCCGAACTGGCCGTCCCGCGAATACTCGATGCCCTTGCCCGAAAGGGAATTTCCAGGGAAAACGTCGAGGCGGTCATGGTGACGCATGTCCACCTCGATCATGCCGGGGGGGCGGGATTGTTGCTGCAACATCTGCCCAACGCACGTCTCTACGTTCATCCCAAGGGGGCGCGGCATCTGATCGATCCTTCCAGGCTCCTGGCCAGCGCCAGAACGGTCTATGGCGAGGAACGGTTTTCCATGATCCTTGGCGGATTGACCCCTGCTCCCGCCGCTCGGACAGTGACGCCTGCCGATGGAGAACGTTTTTTCCTCTCGGGGCGGGAGATGGTGTTCCTGCATACACCTGGACATGCCAACCATCACCTGGTGGTCTGGGATCCGACGAGCCGTGGTATTTTCTCGGGGGATGCCCTGGGCATTTCCTATCGGGAACTCGATGGACCGGGCGGGCGGTTTCTGTTTCCGGCGACGACTCCGGTGCAACTCGATCCCAGGGCGAATCTGGAATCGATCGACCGGATGATTGCCTTGAAGCCCGAACGTCTGCACCTGACCCATTTTGATTCCATCCCTTTCGAAGGGTCCCTGATGACGGACCTGAAACAGCAGTTGCAGGAATACACCGAACGGGCGTGGAGCATTCGTGCCGATCTCTTGCCCGACAAGGAATCCCGATTGCTCGAAGAGATTCGCTCCTTGAGTCGGGAACGGTTGGAGGCCATCGGTTGTCCCTTGAGCAGGGAACAACAGGCGGATGTCCTGGCGATGGATTGGGAAATCAATGTCCAGGGATTGAACAACTGGCTTGACCGGGTCGAGGACGACCTTGAATGATCGAACTTGTACCCCATTCGCGGGTTGGGATCATCGGTGGCGGACCGGCGGGTTCGATGACTGCCTATTTCCTCATGGATCTGGCACGGAGAATCGACCTTCGGATCGATGTGGACGTGTTCGAACCCCGGGATTTTACCCAGACCGGACCGCCGGGATGCAACATGTGCGGTGGGGTGGTCTCGGAATCGCTGGTTCAGAAGTTGGCCATCTCGGGGATTCATCTGCCCAACGATGTCCTGATGGATACCATCGATGCCTATACGTTGCATACCGATCATGGCAACGCCCGCATCCGGGCCAACCGCGAGGAAATGCGCATCGCCTGTATCTTTCGCGGCGGCGGTCCCCGAGGGGCGGAACACCAAAAACCGCTGCCCTGGCGTGCGTTCGATCATTATCTTCTGGAACTGGCGCGGCAACACGGGGTCAACCATATTTCCGCGCGGGTCAAACAACTGGATTGGGATGGAGACCGGCCCCGGGTGACCTGGGGTGACGGAGAATGCCGAACCTACGACCTGGTGGTGGGGGCAGTGGGATTGAATGGTTCGGGAATGTCGTTGTTCGAGGCACTGGGGTTCGGCTACAAACCGCCGCGACATACCCGTGCCTACATTGCCGAACTCTATCTGGGATCGCGGGAGGTGGGACGGCTCCTGGGCAAGTCGATGCACATCTTCCTCCTGAATATTCCCCGGCTGAAATTTCTCGCCCTGACCCCCAAGGGTCCCTATGCCACACTGGTGGTCCTGGGCGATGAGATCGACAAGGAAATGCTCGACCGGATTTTCCAGGCCCCCGAGGTGGCCCGGTGTCTGCCTCCGGGATGGCGGATTCCGGTTCAGACCTGTCATTGTCAGCCGCGGATTCACATCGGTCCCCCGCGTCACCCCTTTGCCGACCGGATTGTCCTGGTGGGTGATTGCAGTTCATCGCGCCTTTTCAAGGATGGTATCGGCGCTGCGTACAAACTGGCCAAGGCGTGTGCCTATACCGCCGTTGTCCATGGAATTTCACGACAGGCCTTCCAACGGTATTTCGCTCCCGCCTGCCGGGAACTGGATCATGACAACTTTCTCGGACGCATCATGTTCGCCCTGGACCGACTCTTGCGTCCCGTGGCCATCATCCAGGATACCCTCCTGGACTGTGTCCGCCAGGAACAGAGCGATCCGGAAAATCCAAAAAAACTCAGCGGCGCCCTGTGGGATACCTTCACCGGCAGCGCTTCGTATCGTACTATTATTACCAGTGTAATCGATCCTGGGGTTGTCAGGCGGTTTGTCGTGTCCTTCCTGCGGCGATTGTCGGGACGCGGGGCACGGATGAAGGTGTGACCGGGGGTCGCGACTCCAATCGAAGGTGAACGGCGCATGTTGTTCAACAGAAACAAACCTTCTCTGGGCAAGACCTTTCAGAACGGGGAGATCATCGTCAAACAGCACGATCCTCCCGGTTCGATGTTCATCATCCTGGAAGGCCGCGTCGAAATATGGGTCGATGACGGCGACAAGGAACCTTTTTTGGTGGCGGTCCTGGAGAAGGATAACGTTTTTGGTGGAATTTCGCTCTACGATAATTCGCCAAGGATTTCCACCGCTCGTGCTCTCGGACGGGTGCGTCTCCTTTCAGTGGACAAGCGGGGCTTTTTGCAATGGTTGGGGGAAGATCCGACCTTTGCTTTGCGGATTCTGCTGAAAATGTCCGAACGGATCCGGACCCTGATCGGGCAATTGGTCTCGTTGCGGCGGGAGGTGCGGGAACTCAGGCAGAAGGTGGCGAGAATCCGTTGAGGCTCATGGCACTACCGAAACTTTGACGGTATACTGCGGTTCGCCGGGGACAGGCCCTGGTTTTGTTTTTGTGTTTTATCGGGATCGATCGTTTTTTTGGGCTGCGGCGTTGCTGCCGTGTCGATGCGTTTTTCTCAATGGGGGATCGGGCAACGAAGGCAGTTGTGACATGGAAACCGAACTTCGCGTCTTGATCGTCGATGACAATCCCGTGGAACGTAAGCTCCTGGCGGGTTTGTTGGGCAAGGTCCGGCCATGGCGGATCGTCACCACCACCTGCGCGACGGGGGGAGAGGCAAACTCCTGTGTGCGCGGCCAGTTGCCCGATGTGGCATTCGTCGATTTTCGCCTCCAGGGAGAACTGGGGACCGATCTGATCCGGGGCCTCAAGGAGGCGGGTTGCCGTTCGGGGATGGTCCTCTTTACCGGTCAGGCGGGGGAGGTGGCGCTTCTTGAAGCGTTGCGCGCCGGGGCCGATGATTATCTGAGCAAGGATGACCTGAGCATCGAGGCGGTCAGCCGGGTGATCCATAATACCCTGGCCAAGGTCAAGGCGGCCCGGGACCTCGATGCCGCTCTCCATGAATTGAGCGAGGCGCGGGACAGTCTGGAAATCCGGGTCCGTGAACGGACCATGGAGCTTCAGGCGGAACGGGAAAAGCTGCTTGCCATCACCGCGACCGCGCACGATCCGATCATCATGATCGATCACGAAGCCCGGATCACCTTTTGGAACCCCGCCGCCGAACGTATTTTCGGCTATTCCCAGGAGGAAATCATGGGCAAGGAGGTGTTTTGCCTGCTTCCCTCCTCGACTTTCAAGCGGGGATTGATGAACACTTTCGCCCAGTTCAGGGAAACGGGAACCGGGGCCCTGGTGGGAAAGGTGAGCGAGTTCACGGTCAAGAAAAAAGATGGCAAGTGCCTGACCGTTGCCGCGTCCATCGCCCGTTTTCAACATCAGGAGGGGTGGAACGCGGTGGTCATCCCGCGGGACATCACCCAGTATCGTCGCAATGAATCGATCCTGCGCCGGGCCAAGGAAGAGGCGGAGCGTTCGACCCGCCTCAAGGACCAGTTTGTCTCCCTGGTGGCCCATGACCTGAGGGGGCCATTCACGACCATCCTTGGTTTCCTCGAATTGATGGAAAAGGACAAGGAAAATCCCCTGAGCGACAAGCAGAAGGGATTTTTGCGCTGGGTGGTGGACAGTTGCCAGAAAATGTTGCGCATGATCGACGAGTTGCTCAACATCAGCCGTCTGAAGACCGGAAAGATCACCCTGGAACCCGGATTCATCAACCTTCGCTTTCTGGGCGACAAGGTGTTTGCCAATCTGGGGCCCCTGGCGGCGAAGAAGGGGATTGCCCTGGTCAACGAGGTCGGCGAAACAACCCGTATTTATGCCGATGCCAACCTGTTGGGCGAAGTGGTACAGAATCTGGTTTCCAATGCCATCAAGTTTTCTTCCCGTGGCGATACGATCACCTTGTTCAGCCCCGAAAACCAGCCGACCGCGCTGGCAGTCCGGGATACCGGCGTCGGCATCGCCCGCGAGCAGATGAAAAACCTGTTCAAACTGGAAGAAAAAACTTCCACCATCGGCACCGCGGGAGAATCAGGGACCGGTTTTGGCCTTCCGTTCAGCATGGACATCGTCAAAGCCCATGGGGGTACGTTGACGGTCGAATCGACGCTTGGGGAGGGGAGCGTTTTTTGTGTCACCCTGCCCGAGGTGGTCCCGCGAATCCTGGTGGTGGACGACGATCCCGATTCCAGGGAACTGTTTCGTCATTACCTTCGGAAGGAGGGGGTTCTGCTTGAACTTTCCGACAACGGTCCCGAGGGGTTGGCGATGCTCAACGCCCATCGGTATCACCTGGTGATCTGCGACATTCAAATGCCCGGGATGAATGGTTTCGAGTTTCTCGAAAAAATGAATGCCGATCCCAAACTTAAATCGATTCCCGCCATTTTGATCACCTCCGACGAAAGCATGGCGACGCGGCAACGGGCGTTCCAGATGGGGGCCTACGATTTCATCACCAAGCCGATGGCCTCCCAGGATCTGGTTCCCAGGTTGCGGCGTTTTCTGGGGGTGTAGGGACATGATTGCAAAGTCGGCGCGACGTGCGTGAAGGACTCGAACTGCGAAGAATGGTCACCAAAATGGGCGGGATGATCCATCAATATTTTTTCGGTTGTCCGAACCCTCCTCCGGTACGACGGTTGATTGGCTTGCGTTTTTTTTCTGGTGGGAGGGGTTCGGTGTCATCGACCTCTTCGGAAGCGATGGGGGGGGGGGGGGAGGATTCCGGAAACAGGGCATCCAGGCGTTGCAGGAGGCGTTCGATCTGGTATTCGGGGGCCTTTCGGGAAATCCTGATCTGACGTACACCGGTGATCGCGGCGATTTCGCCCTCGGTCAGACCCGCTTCGGCCATGGTGGCGATTGCCTCGGAGCGCAGGTCGTCGAAGGCGATCCGTTTGAGTCTGGCCTTGGCGGTGACCTTCTTGAAGACGCGGTCGAGGGCGTAGGGTTTGCGATCACCGAAACGGCTGGGTTCGCCATAAAAAATCCATTCGGTCTCCTCGGGGCGGTCTTCCAGGTCCAGGGCGCGTTGAAACAATAGGACCGCGGTCCGGGTGAGGGGAAGTTGCCGTGGGGCGTTGCGTTGCAGGCGGGGGACATGGCAGATCCGGCGTCTCGGATCGACGGCGTCGCATTTGAGGGCGAGGATTTCTCCTTTGCGCAGGCCTGTCTCCAGGACGATCCGGACGACGAGTCCGAGAATGGGATTGGTGTAGTGGTCACAGGCCGCCACAAGCCGCAGGCGTTCTCCGGGGGCGAGTCTGGTGGTGCGATCAGGACCCGGGCCATGTTCTGCCAGGGCGTGGACAGGGTTTCCCTCCAGGGGGAGGTTCCAATGGGCGAGGGCGACCCGGAACAGGTCCCGAAGGAGTTCGGTATCCTTGGAAACGGTGGTGGGGCTGGCTTCTTTCAGGCGTTGCTCGCGATAGCGGTCGAGGACGAGGGGCGAGACATCGATCAACGGTTGCTCCGGGTCCATGCGGTCGAGGATGATGCGGGCGAGCCGTACATCCCGATCGTGTCCCTGGGGCGATTTTTTCAGGGAGATTTCCTCGATATATCGATCAAGCGCCTCTTGAAGGGTCATGTTGGGCCATCGCTGGAGGAACGGGAACGTGTTGACGAGGAAAAAGTTGTTCCATGGATTTCCTGGGGGGCATGCGTGACTTTTTCCCGAGGTGGAGCGTGTTTGTTTTCCTTCCCACTAGATAGCTCATGAGGGGGGGGCGGTACAATCGAAATCGATCCATGCGGCGCTTCCGGGGGAGCGGACAAGGGACCAGGAAATGAAGGCGATCAAACGTCGTTTTTTTTCACGAATGGGATTTTCTTTCATGGACGGGTCGGAAGAACCCGATCGGACGGGATGGTTCTTCGATTGGCCGCCGGTGGGGGGCAGGGGGTCGTGTTCCGGCTTCACCCTGTTGGAAATGGCCATGGTCTTGTTGATTCTCGGATTGTTGCTGGGTGGCATGCTCGGGCCTCTGTCCCAGCGTCAGGAGGTCAACCGGCGTCAGGAGGGAGAGGCGTTGTTGCGCGAGGTCCATGATACCCTGATGGGATTCGTCATGACGCATGGTTATTTTCCTTGTCCCGATGGGGATGGCGATGGTCGGGAGGATCGCAAGGACATGGGCTGCGACGGGTCGATGGTGATTGCGGGGGATGTTTTTCTCGGTCAACTGCCGCATGTGACCCTCGGGGTGGGCCGTATGGATCCCTGGAACAACCGTTTGCGGTATGCGGTCGATGCGGCGTTCGTCGATGGCGGTACCAGCCCACTGCCCCCTTTTTCCGGCAAGGATCGGGGACGCATCGCGGTGACGAACGGCATCGATCAGACTCCGGTGGTTGTGGTCAGTCATGGTGGCAATGGCCTGGGGGCCGTGAATGCCGTCAATCTTCTCCAGGGGCCGGCAACAAGCCTTTCGGAACGGGAAAACAGCGATCGTGACGCCCGGTTTGTCCTCGATGAGTATCGGGAAGACCCGGAGCATGCGTTTGACGACCTGTTGACCTGGATTTCTCCCAACCTGCTTGCCCTGCGCATGACCCAGGTCGGAAAACCCTTGCGATGAGCAGGGAAGGTCGAATCTTTGTCTCGATAATGACAAAGACCTTGGTTTGTCATGAATAATTGATTCATACCGTTGTGAGCGGCGGCAATCGCGGGTATAGTGCGCGGTTGTGATTCGCAAGCAATGTTTCCATCTTTCCAATCAAGCAGGGACGGCAGAATGAAATTTCCCGGAATGCCCAACAAAACCGGCCTCTACGATCCCCGATTCGAACACGACGCCTGCGGCATCGGCTTCGTCGCTCAGATCAATGGAACCCCATCCCACGACATCATCGAGACCGGCCTCGGGGTCCTGATCAACATGACCCATCGTGGCGCCACCGGATCCGATCCCCTCACCGGCGACGGCGCGGGAATCATGATCCAGATGCCCGATGCCTTCATGCGGCAGGAGTGCCGTGAACTGGGGATCGATCTGCCGCCGTTCGGCGACTACGGCGTCGGAACCATTTTTCTTCCCAAGGATACCCTCCTCAGGGAATCCTGCTGCCGTCTGGTGGAAAACACCATCGCCGAGGAAGGACAGATGTTCCTGGGATGGCGTGATGTCCCGGTGAGCGTCGATGCCCGTATCGGGTACACTTCGAAAGCCTCCGAACCGGCCATCCGCCAGGTCATCGTCGGCGTCCGCAATCGTCCTGGCAATGCCGACGAACTGTGGCTCGAACGCAAACTGTTCATCATCCGCCGCCGCATCGAAAAACAGGTGCTGGGATACGGTCCCGAAGAGGTGAAGGCGTTTCACATTTGCAGTCTCTCCTCCCGGACCATGCTCTACAAGGGGATGTTCCTGGCCGACCAGTTGGGCGATTATTTTCCCGATCTCAGGGAACCCGCCATGGTTTCCGCCTTCGCCATGGTCCACCATCGGTACTCGACCAACACCTTTCCCACCTGGCATCTGGCCCATCCCTTCCGGATGATCTGCCACAACGGCGAAATCAACACGCTCCGAGGCAACATCAACTGGATGCGGGCACGCGAGGCGTCGCTTTCGTCGGATCTTTTCGGCAGCGACATCAACAAGCTGTTTCCCATCGTCCCGGAGGGAATCTCCGATTCCGCCTCCTTCGATCGGGCGGTGGAATTTCTGACCATCAGCGGTCGGTCGTTGCCTCATGCCATGATGATGATGATTCCGGAGGCCTGGGAAAATCATAAACAGATGGATGCCGACCGGCGCGCCTTTTATGAATTCAACGCCTCCATCATGGAACCCTGGGACGGACCCGCGGCGGTTGCATTTGCCGACGGGCGCTACATCGGGGCGACCCTGGATCGCAACGGTCTTCGTCCCGCCCGCTACATCGTCACCAAGGGGGGCCAGTGCATCATGGCGTCCGAGGCGGGGACAGTCTTTGTCCCGCCGGAGGAAGAACTCTATTCCTGGCGTCTGCAACCGGGGCGGATGTTTGTCATCGACCTGAAACGGGGATGCATCATCGACGATCATGAAATCAAGTCGGAGATTATCGGCGCCAAGCCCTACCGCCAATGGGTCGAAAACGGCCTGCAACGGCTGGAGAATCTTCCGGCAGGGGGGACCGAGGCGACCGAATCGGAACCCTTGCATCTGCGCCAGCTCGCCCTGGGCTATACCGAGGAGGATCTGAGCGTCCTCATGGCCCCCATGGGGCTGAATGGCGAGGAGCCGATCGGCTCCATGGGCAACGATGCCGCCCTTGCGGTCTTGTCGGATCGACCGGTCGCTTTGTTTGCCTATTTCAAACAGCTGTTTGCCCAGGTGACCAATCCCCCCATCGACCCGATCCGCGAGGAACTGGTCATGAGCCTCAACATGCAGTTGGGGCCGGTGGGCAATCTCCTGGACGAAACCCCGGAACACATGAACCGCATTGCCCTGGCGCAACCGATCCTCACCAACGCCGATCTGGAAAAGATTCGCGCCGTGCGGACCAAGGGGTTGCTGGCGGCAACCTTTTCCACCCTGTTTTCCAAGGCCCAGGGGGCCATCGGCATGCGGCGGGCCCTTTCGGACCTGTTCAACCAGATTTCCCAGGCCCTGGCCCAGGGGGTCAACCTGATCATTCTGAGCGATCGCGGAATCAACGCCGAGATGCTCTCGATCCCCATTCTTCTGGCCACCTCCGCCGTCCATCACAATCTGATCCGCGCCGGCGACCGCAACAAGGCCAGCATCATCGTCGAATCGGCGGAAGTGCGCGAGGTCAATCATTTTTCCCTTCTGGTGGGGTACGGGGCCAACGCCATCAATCCCTACATGGCGTTCGAGACCCTGGCCGATCTGTGCGAGAAAAAATTATTCTTTGGCGATCTTCCGGCCAAGACGGTGCAATACAATTATGTCAAGGCGATCAACAAGGGGATGTTGAAGGTTTTCTCCAAGATGGGGATCTCCACCCTGTTCAGCTATTGCGGGGCGCAGATTTACGAGGCCATCGGGCTGGATCATTATGTGGTGGAACGCTATTTTACCGGAACCGTTTCCCGGATCCAGGGGATCACCCTCGATCAGATCGCCGAAGAGGCGATCCGCCGGCATCAACGGGCCTACGGCGAAGAGGTTCGCTTCATCCCTCCCCTGGATATTGGCGGCGAATACAAATACCGCATGGGTGGCGAGCGCCATCTGTGGAATCCGGAGACGTTGACCCGGCTGCAACGGGCCACCCGCAACAACGATTACCGTATTTTCAAGGAATTCACCCGTCTGATCGATCAACAGGCGGAGGCGCTGTGTACGTTGCGTGGACTGTTCACTTTGAAGAAGGCCCATGCTCCGGTGCCCCTGTCCCAGGTCGAACCGGCCTCGGAAATCGTCAAACGGTTCGTGACCGGGGCCATGTCCTATGGATCGATCTCCAAGGAGGCCCATGAAACCCTTGCCGTCGCCATGAACCGCATCGGCGGGCAATCCAATACCGGCGAAGGCGGGGAGGACCCGGAACGGTTCAATCCGCGGCCCAATGGAGACATGGCCCGCAGCGCCATCAAGCAGGTCGCCTCGGGTCGGTTCGGGGTCAGCAGTCACTATCTGGTCAACAGCAACGAAATGCAGATCAAGATCGCCCAGGGGGCCAAGCCGGGCGAGGGGGGCCAGCTTCCCGGCCACAAGGTCAACGAAACGGTCGCGAAGGTGCGCAATACGACGCCGGGGGTGACGCTGATCTCGCCGCCGCCGCACCACGACATCTATTCCATCGAAGACCTGGCGCAATTGATCTTCGACCTGAAAAACGTCCATCCCGAGGCCCGGGTTTCGGTCAAACTGGTGGCCGAGGTCGGGGTGGGGACCGTGGCGGCGGGGGTTTCGAAGGCGCATGCCGACATGGTGCTGATCTCGGGGGGCGACGGGGGCACGGGGGCCAGTCCCCTGAGTTCGATCAAGCACGCGGGAATCCCCTGGGAACTGGGGCTGGCCGAATCGCAGCAGACCCTGGTTCTCAACGATTTGCGGGGACGGATCCGGCTCCAGGTCGATGGACAGTTGCGCACCGGTCGGGATGTGGCGATCGCCGCATTGCTTGGCGCGGAGGAGTTCGGTTTTTCCACTGCGCCATTGGTGGTCGAAGGGTGCATCATGATGCGCAAATGCCATCTGGGCACCTGCCCGGTCGGCATCGCCACCCAGGAATTGGAACTGCGCAAGAAGTTTACCGGAAAGCCGGAATACCTGGTCAATTATTTTTTCTTTGTCGCCAACGAACTGCGCGAGATCATGGCCACCATGGGCTTCCGTCGCGTGGATGACATGATTGGCCGGGTCGATCGGATTCAGCCGGAACGGGCGATCAACCATTGGAAGGCCAGGGGGCTTGATTTTTCCGCGATCCTCAGAAAACCGGATGTCCCGTCCAACATCGCCATCCGCAAGGTCATGGACCAGGACCATGGCATCGACAAGGTATTGGATCTGAAGCTGGTCGATCTGGCCTATCGGGCGTTCGAGACCGGGCAACCATTGGAAATCCGCCTCCCCATCCACAATACCGATCGCACCGTCGGGGCGATGCTTGGGGGGGAAATCTCCAAGCGGTTCGGGGCCGATGGTCTGCCGGACAATACCATCAACATTCAATTCAGTGGTGTTGCGGGACAAAGTTTCGGCGCCTTCAATGTCAAGGGGGTCTCCCTGAGTCTTGAAGGGGCTGCCAACGACTATGTCGGCAAGGGGATGTCGGGGGGACGGATCAGCATTCGCTTTCATCCTGCCTCGCAATTGATTCCCGAGGAGAACATCATCGCCGGCAACACCATTCTTTACGGGGCCACCGGGGGTGAGGCCTATTTCAGTGGTGTCGTCGGGGAGCGGTTCGCGGTGCGCAACTCAGGGGCGGTTGCGGTGGTGGAGGGGCTGGGAGATCATGGCTGTGAATACATGACCGGCGGGGTGGTCGTGGTTCTGGGCAAGACGGGGCGCAACTTTGCCGCGGGAATGAGTGGCGGGGTCGCCTATGTCCTGGATCGGGACGGGCGTTTCCGGAGTCGGTGCAACACCTCCATGGTGGCCCTGGATACCCTGGACCCCGGAGATGAACAGGTGTTGCGGGAGGTCATCGAAAAACATCAACGTTACACGTCCAGCCGGTTGGCCCAGCGCATCCTGGAGGACTGGCAGCAAAAACGTCTGCAATTCATCAAGGTCATGCCCCATGAATACCGAAGGGTCCTTGAAAAAATGAAAGCGAAGGAGGCCGTTGGTCATGGGTAAAGCCACGGGGTTCATGGAAATCAATCGCGAAATGCCCGAAGAACGGGATGTCTTGGAGCGGATTCGCGACTACAAGGAATTGTATCATCCTTTTGCCACCGACAGGGTTCAGGAACAGGCCTCCCGGTGCATGGACTGCGGGGTTCCCTTCTGTCATACCGGCTGTTCCCTGAACAATATCATTCCGCAGTGGAATGATTGGGTCTATCGGGACCGATGGGATCTTGCGGTGGAAACGTTGCACCGCACCAACAATTTTCCCGAATTTACCGGAAGAATCTGCCCGGCGCCGTGCGAGAGCGCCTGTGTGGTGGGGATCAATCGCGAACCGGTGACCATCCGCGAAATCGAACGGACCATCGCCGAGGAAGGATGGCGGCGCGGATTGATCGTTCCGCGACCCGCCCGCGAAAAAACCGGGAAAAAAGTGGTCATTGTCGGTTCGGGACCCGCGGGATTGGCAGCGGCGCAACAGTTGGCCCGTCTGGGACACGAGGTTACAGTCCTTGAAAAGAATGAACGGGCCGGAGGTCTGCTTCGTTTTGGCATCCCCGACTTCAAACTGGACAAACATGTCATCGATCGCCGCCTGGAACAACTGGTCGCCGAAGGGGTCCAGATTCAGACGGGTGTGCATGCGGGACGGGACCTATCCCTTTCCCAACTCCGGAAGGATTATGATGCCATCCTTCTCTGTGGTGGTTCGGAGGTTCCACGGGATCTTCCCATCCCCGGACGGAATCTGAAGGGGATCCATTTTGCGATGGATTTTCTGACCGGTCAGAATCGACGTGTCGCCGGCATTGCCGTTGCTCCGGACAAGGAAATCACGGCTTCCGGGAAACATGTGGTGGTGATCGGCGGCGGCGATACCGGATCGGACTGTGTCGGGACCTCGATTCGTCATGGGGCGCTGAGTGTGACCCAACTTGAACTTCTTCCCAAGCCGCCCGATGATCGCGCCCCCGAAACCCCCTGGCCCTCATGGCCGCACATGTTGCGTACCTCGACCTCGCACAAGGAAGGATGCAAGCGGATCTGGAGTATTCAAAGCAAGGGATTTGCCGGATCAAAGGGGACGGTGGAACAGCTTGAATGCATTCGCCTCCTGTGGGAACAACGGGAAGATGGTGGTCAGATGATCATGAAGGAGATTCCCGAAAGCCGTTTTGTATTGAAGGCGGATCTGGTATTGCTGGCCATGGGGTTTGTCCATCCCGAAAAAGGAGGGGTGTTGGAAGGGCTTGAGTTGGATGCCCGGGGTAATGTTCGTGTCGATCGCAATCAGATGACGAGCGTTCCTGGGATTTTTGCCGCCGGCGACATGGCGACAGGTCAATCGCTGGTCCTGCGGGCGATCGCTGGTGGCCGGAGTGCCGCGGCAGGGGTGGACCGGTGGTTGAAGTCACGATGAATCGGGACGGGTGGGATAATTTGCTTGATGTATTCAGGTCCGGGGTTGATGTTTGCATCTGACTTTCATAAACTGAACCTGACTGAATCATCAACCACCATCAATTTTGGAGCCTGACTCATGGACGACCATGGCATGAATTCCTCCGGGCCGCAGGGAACCGCAATGCATGCATCGGGAGACGGAAGCCGATTGCTTGATCTTTTGGGGCAACTTGAAGTCCGGTGGGGGCGAATGATGGAGCTGATCGGACGCCTTCGCGATGAAAATGCCTTTCTTCAGGAACAACTGAGCGACCGTGAGGAAAAATCGGGTCTGTTGGAGTCGCGGTATCAGGAAGCCAATCAGCGTGCCGAAGGATTGCTTCGTGAACGGGAAGAGACCGAGCAGCGGATGGGTGCGCTTTTGGAGCGGATCAGGCAATTTGAAAACATCCAATAGGGACAACGGTGGCGTTGCGGGTGGCCATGTCGGAATTTGTTGAAATCAAGATCCATGGCCAACTGTTTCGCATGCGTGCCAAGGATGGCGGAGGCGATTTGCAACGCATCGCCCGGCATGTGGACGAGGTCATTTCCCAGATGGCCCGTCATTTCAGCAAGGAACCGGGTCATCGTGTCGCCATCATGGCCGCCATGCAGATTGCCGATGCGCTGTTCCAGGAATCGGCGCGCCGGGAAATGGCGGGGCTGGGGCAGGCCGAAACCCGGAAAATCGAGGAGTCGTTGACCCGGTTGATTGCCGAGAGTGATCGGGTTCTGGGAACGACGGCATGAAGACAATCCCCTGCGGTGTTCGATAGGACAGCCTTCCTCCTGAGCCGATAATCATGAGCCCTGGGATCCTGCACTGTCCGTGAAGTGTTGGCCGTATGGCCGACCGGAAGCGGTTATCGGGAGCCCACCTTAAACGAAGGGTTCAGAGGAGCACGTTCAACGGCACATGTGGGGGATTGTTTCGATGCACGGGGACAAGAAGGTATTGCGGAACCGATTGCGGGAAGCGCGACGATCGCTTTCCGATGAGGATGCCGCCCGATCGAGTCTCCAAGCAGGTCAGGCGGCAATTTCTTTGGCTGCCTATGTCCGCGCCCGTTCCATCGGTCTGTATTATCCGTTTGATCGTGAAGTCGATACGGGATTTCTGCGGACGCATGCGGTACACGTCAAGAAAAAGGTTGCCCTTCCAGTGGTTGATCCCAGGGGAGGTGGCATGGTTTTTGTTTGCTGGACCCCGGACACGCCGATGGAACGGGGTCCATTCGGGATCTGGCAACCCAGACGCACGGGAAAGGATGGGGACACGGTGCGTCCCGGGGGGATGGATGTATTGTTTTTGCCGGTGGTCGGATTTGACAGACATGGGGGACGTTTGGGGTATGGAGGAGGTTTTTTCGATCGCTATCTGGAGGGGGACCGGGTGGTGTGTCGGGTAGGATTGGCCTATGGTTTTCAGGAGGTCGTGTCCCTGCCGGTCGAACGCCATGATCAAAAATTGCATTATGTGATTACCGAAAATGGGGTCATTCCGATGCCGGATGCGCCTCTTGCGTCATAAAACGAATCACTGTCGGAGACGGTGATCAGGATCAACCTTATACAGCCGCGTTCGTTCGTTGGTCGGATGGTCGTGGTTTGGAGAATGCAGGTCATGACGATTTCCGCCCTGTTGACCGGATTGATCGTGGGGGCGGCCATTTCCTTTGCAGTTGTTTTTTTCCGACAGCGCGCCGAGCAGCAATCGCTGCGTCAGCGGGAAGAAAGAGCGCAACAGCTCATCGAGGCAGCGGAGGAAAAAACCGCCCGGATTGCCGGAGAGATCGAACTGCGCCAGAAGGCGGCGCAACTTCAGATGGAGGAGGAGACCAAGAGCAAGTTTCAGGCGGTCGAGGAGGAGTTGGCCCGGCAAAAAGGTCGCATGGATAAACGGGAAGAACAGCTTGATCGCAAATTTGACCAGTTGGATCAGCGGGAACGGGAGAATGAGCGGCAGCGCAAACAGCTTGAGGAGATGAATCAGGCGATCGCCACACGCAAGAAGGAGTATGAGGACCTGGTGATTCAGGCGCAACAGCGGTTGGAGCAGGTTGCCCGGATGAGCGAGGATGCGGCCCGGGCGGAGTTGATGTCCCGGTTCGAGGAAGATGCGCGCAACATCTCGGGACGATTGTTCAAGCAATTGGAGACCGAAGCGAAGGAAAATGCCGATCGCCGGGCGCGGGAGATCATTGCCACGTCGATTCAGCGCTTGGCGGGGGAATTTGTATCGGAGCAGACGGTTTCGGTGGTTGCCCTGCCCAGTGAGGAGATGAAGGGGCGGATCATTGGGCGGGAGGGGCGCAATATTCGGGCGTTGGAGACGGCGACGGGGTGTGATTTGATCATCGACGACACCCCCGAGGCAGTGGTCATTTCCGGTTTCAATCCGGTTCGGCGGCAGGTGGCGCGTTTGGCGCTTGAGGAGTTGATCGGCGATGGCCGCATCCATCCGGCGCGGATCGAAAGCGTGGTGAAGAAGGCGACCCAGAGTATTCAGAACGAGATCAAGGAGGCGGGCGAAAAGGCGGTGTTCGAGGTTGGTTTGACCGATGTCCATCCTGAAATGATTAAATTGTTGGGAACGCTCAAATTTCGGACTTCCTACACGCAGAACGTCCTGTCGCATTCGGTGGAAGTGGCGTTTCTTTGCGGGGCAATGGCCGAGGAGTTGGGTTTGAATGGCAGTCTGGCGCGTCGCTGTGGTTTGCTGCACGACATCGGCAAGGCCGTGGATCATGAGATCCAGGGATCCCATGCGGTGATCGGCGGGCAGTTGGCGAAGAAGTATCGGGAAAAGCCGATTGTCGTCAATGCCGTCTGGTCGCATCATTTCGACATCGAGCCCAATTCGGTCTATGGGCCCTTGACCAATGCTGCGGATGCCCTTTCGGCGGCGCGACCGGGGGCGCGGCGGGAGAATGTGGAAACCTATCTGAAGCGCCTGGAGCAGTTGGAGGAGATCGCTACCAGTTTCAATGGGGTGGAGAAGGCGTTTGCCATTCAGGCCGGGCGCGAGGTCCGGGTGATCGTGCATTATGACAAGGTCAATGATGAGGGGTCGATGATGTTGGCGCGGGATATTGCCAACAGGGTGGAGAATGAGATGACCTATCCGGGGCAGATCAAGGTCACGGTGATTCGGGAGATGCGGACGACGCACATCGCCAATTAGGCCAGCCGACTCGTCGTCACCATTCAGACCCCACCTTTTTTCTCCCCTCTCCCTTTGGGAGAGGGGGAGGGGTGAGGGAATGGACGCTCTGATCGATCGTATTCCTGAAGAAAAGTATCGATGCGATCAATTTTGATCGAATTTTGCAAGAACGCCATTGAAAACAGTAACATTGATTTCACCGACCCTATGTTCTGTTTCCCAGAGATCATACATCATTTGCTGTGACAGCCAGCTTTCCGGGCTTCCTCCGAAGGACTTGGAAAGGCGGATCGCCATTTCTGGGGAAATACCGGATCGGCCATTCAAAAGAGAAGAAAGTGTTTTCCGGGTGACCCCCAATCCTTCCGCCGCCTTGGTCACCGAAAGTTCCAGTGGGACGAGACACAATTCCCGGATCACTTCACCCGGGTGTGGTGGATTGTGCATGCGCATTGTTTTTTTCTCTCCGCTTAATGGTAATCCAGATAGTCAACGTCAACGGCATCATTTTCCTGGAAGCGGAAGGTGACGCGCCAGTTTCCAGAGACCCAAACGGACCAGTGGCTGTCAAGATTCCCTCCCAGTTGGTGCAGCTTCAATCCAGGAAGACTCATATCTTCAGGTTGATGACTGGCCTCAAGTCGAGCCAGGATCAGGCGCAGCTTCCCCTCGTGTTCAGGTTTGATCTTGCGCTTTGAGCCGGTTTCAAAAAAGAGCTTCAAGCCTTTATGTCGGAAATGGATGATCACGCCCCAAGTGTAACCTGTTACGTTTCACGGTGCAATCAAATCACGACACGACCATCTTTTCGTTCCGGTGAGGTTTGCGGCGATGCTCCAAAGGTGTTCATGGGTGTCCGAGCATGTCGAACAGCCATCGTTCCAGCTGATCGACCCGGGCATCCCATGTATTGGCAAGCGCGACCTCGCGTCGCAAGGAGGCGGTACCGGCTCCGCGTCCGGCAAGGGCGTTGTCGATGGCCCTTTCCCACTGGGACACCTCTTCGGCAATTGATACCACATGTCGAAATTCATCGACGATGACCTGCTGCGGCGCCGCGACCACGGGACGGCCCGTTGCCAGGCATTCATGGAGTTTGGTCGGGTAGCCATGGACCACCCAATCTTCCTTGAGCCCCTGTCCATCCCGGGCAATCAGGTAACAAATGAGATGCACATCCAGATGGTTGAGGTAACCCGGCATTTCCTCCAATGATTTTCGGTCAAGCCAATGAATGTTGGGCCGTTGCCGGCATTCCTGCCATCGTTTCCGGGCCTGGTCGTCGCGTGGAGTGAGGCCGTTCATGTACACCGGTCCGATGAAAATCCATTGCCACTCGGGCCTCTGATGTGAAAGAGAAAGAACCATGTCCAGATCCAATTTGGGATTGATGGAGCCGACATAGCCAAGGCGCGGATGGGGAATGGCGGCGAGATCCCGGGGGCAGGGAACCGAGTGTGCCTCCAGAAACCGCCGGGAATCGGCGCCATTGTTGAGGATTCTGGCTCTGTGATTGCCGCCCCAGGGGAGGGTGTCGGCCATTCCCTTGGAAGAGGTGGTGATCAGGTCGGCGCGTTCGATCAGACGGCGTTCCATTTCCGCCTTGGCCGGGGTCCAGGTTTCCATCATGCGGTAGGCATCGAAAACATGGTAGACGACATGACGTGGTGCAAGCCACTTCAACCAGGGTTCGAAGGTGGGATGAAACAGAAAAGCGATCGGAGGGATTTTCCTTGTTTCCGGTCCGAGTTCCCGCAACATTCTTTGGGCGTGATGGCGGATGACCTGATGATCCCAGAATGGAAACTTTGGCCACAGGGGGGGGATTTTTCCCGGATGATCGACGCGGACATGGTCGCGCTGTTCCAGAAAGCCCAACCAGGGGGATTGTTGCCACAGGGGGGCATGACGATGCCAGACATTGAGCGGACCGAAACTGTAGATCACGTTCCAGCCCCTCTGTCCCAGACGGGAAAGGAGTTGTTGCCGGCTGAGCCAATGATTCCACCAGGGGTGGGGGGCAAAGGCGAGAATGGGGGGAAGGGGTTCCATGGGTGGATTCCGCGAGGCAGAGGGGCGTTGTTGGCGGACGTGACGAAACGGTTGTATCACGATGGGAGATGCTACCATGCGGGCGAGGGGCAGGCAAAAGGTGACCCTTTACTTTCTGATGGTTCTTGCCCAGTATCTGCTGGCTCCCGGTTTCCTTAAAGAGGGCGTTTTTTCATCGTGCGGGATGACAGAGGAGTCGATTAATCTTCATGGCCAGCCTGAACCGAATCCTGTTGGTCGCGGGGCGCCATCTGCGGGAAAATCCCTATCGCGAAGTTCGGATCAAACATTTGTTCGAAGCCCAGGGGATCGAAGTCACGCTGGGGATTCCTGGTCGTGGTTTGAACAAGGGAGGCTTTCTCCGCGAGGCATTCGAGGATCCGGTGTTTCAACGGGAAGGGGCCTGTTTGATCGATGGGGAATGGGATTTTCGCCGAGTCATGAGGGGATGCCAGGGGGTGGTTTTGAGCACCTGGCGTTCCTATGACCCATTGAGTGCCATGGCCCGTCATGCCGGACTGCCAAGCATTAATTTTTCCGCAACGGGGGGGATGGATTTCTGGCCGAACGGGGTGGATCATTGTTTGGTCCGAAGCGCCATGGCGATCCGATTATTGGAATATTTCGAGACAACCGGTGGGGCGGTGGCGTGTGTTCCGGTCAATCGCATGATCATTGTTGGATCCGCGTTGCACGAAGCCCTGGACCGACATGAGCCCATCGCCGACCGGGAGACTTTTTGCCTTCGCTATGGGATGGATCCATCGCGGCGGATCGTGACCTTGTTTCCCGCCGGCGTCCATCCCTACCGGGTCAAACTGGGTCGCTGGCATCCCGAATGGTCTCCTGGCCAGATCGATGATTATGTTGCCAGGATGGTCGGCGAATACCTGGAAATTTGCAGGCAGATTCTCGATGCCGGATGCAACCTGCTGATCAAACTCCATCCCGCCGCCTATGTCGGTTATTGGTGCCAGGAAGGGGAGGAGGTTGATTTCTGGCATCGCCATGTCGATGCCCGGATTCTTGTTCCCGAGGATACCCGGCTCATGTACGCCCACATGGACATCGGGGTTGGGATCAACACCACATCGTCGATGGATACCGGATATTTCAACAAACCGTTCATCTACGTCAATCCGGAAACGTTCAAATTTGATTTTCCGTTTCTCGATCATACCCGAATCGAGGCCTGTTGCGGCATTCCCCTGGGACCATCGAGTCATTGGCACACGCGGCCACAGTGTTCTCCAACTCCGTGGATGCCTTCCTGGTTGGGTCATTTTTCTCGTGTCGAAGGATTGGGGGCGCTGCTTCGGGATCCGCGAACGTTCGTGCTGGATCCGGAACATGTGCGGGTGTATATCGAGGAATTCTGGTATCGCAACGACAACCGGACAGGGGAAAGAATTGTCGCGGCCACCCGGAGCCGGTTCGAGGAGGCGTTGTCCCATTCCTCCATGGGGATGAAACTGCGTCGTCTGCGCCATTCCCTGCAACCGGGATCTTTGCGGCAACGATGGCGCGGGAAGTCTCCGGTTGCTTGATTGAAGTCGGGTGGAATGGCCATGCGTTCAATGGATGATGTCTAAAAAAGTTTTTTCGTGGTGGTGGAACAGGCTGATGGTGAAATCTTCATGAGTCAATCGACGCAGCAGACGCCGGGAAACCGTTTGTTTCCCCTGATGGTGGGGGCGATCGGAGTGGTGTTCGGAGACATTGGCACCAGTCCGCTTTATGCCGTCAAGGAGGCACTGGGGGGAAGCCACGCCCCCGCTCCGACGCATGACAATGTCCTGGGGGTGATCTCGTTGATCGTTTGGACTTTGTTGGTGGTCTTGACGGTCAAATATCAATTTTTCATCATGCGTGCCAGCCATCAGGGAGAGGGGGGGAGTCTGGTTCTGGTGGAACTGGCGAGAAAATTGACCCGGGACAAACCCGGTCTGCATCGACCGATCATGATCATGGGAATGGTCGGCGTCGCTTTTTTCTTTGGCGATGGGGTGATCACTCCGGCCATTTCGGTCCTGTCGGCGGTTGAAGGCTTGGAGGTGGTGGCTCCGGCGTTGAAGTCCTATGTGATTCCCGTGACTCTCATGGTGTTGTTTTTTCTGTTTTTCTTTCAGAGCAAGGGGACGGCGCGGATCGGCAGGCTGTTCGGCCCGATCTGCTCCTTGTGGTTTTTGGCGATCGCCCTGATCGGACTCAAGGAAATCCTCAATCATCCGGAAATTCTGGCCGCCGTGAATCCGGTATACGGGATCAAATACCTCCTTGGTGGGCATGTCGGCGGTACGTTCCTGATCTTGGGGTCGGTTTTTCTTGCCGTCACCGGGGCGGAAGCGTTGTATGCCGACATGGGTCATTTTGGCAAGATGGCCATCAACTGGGCCTGGGGATTGTTTGTCTTTCCGGCGCTGATCCTGAATTATCTGGGCCAGGGCGCCTTGATTCTGGGTAACCCGGAGGCGGTGCGCAATCCATTTTACATGAGTGTCCCCGAATGGGGATTGATGCCCATGGTGTTTCTCGCGACCGCCGCCACGGTGATCGCCTCCCAGGCGGTCATTTCCGGGGCCTACTCCGCCACCCGGCAGGCGATGCTCCTGGGATACCTGCCCCGTCTTCGCGTCATCCATACCTCTTCCACCGAATTCGGGCAGATCTATGTCCCGGTCACCAACTGGATGTTGTTGCTTTCGGTGGTCATCCTGGTGGTCGGTTTCCAGAGTTCCAACAACCTGGCCGCCGCCTACGGCATTGCCGTCACGATCACCATGATCGCCGATACCTCCCTGGCTTTTGGCATCGTATTGCGCAAGACGTTTTCCTGGAGTTGGGCCAGGGCCGGGATTCTTCTCGTGATTTTTCTGACGGTCGATCTCGGTTTTCTCGGGGCCAACCTGGTGAAGGTTCCCGATGGTGGCTGGTTTACCCTGACTTTGGGGGCGATCCTGTTTTTTTTGATGTCCACCTGGCGCAAGGGACAGGATCTGGTACGGCAGGCAGTGCGGCGGCAGGAAATTCCCCTGGAACCTTTCCTGCATCAGTTCGAGACCGAATCATTCCCAAGAATGCCGGGGACGGCTGTTTTCATGACCCAGAACTTTCAGGTCGCTCCATCCGCCTTCGTGCAATTGTTGCAGCATACCCGAACCCTTTATGACCAGGTCATCTTTCTCAGCGTTCAGACGGATCAGTTGCCTTATGTCGGGGAGATGGAACGGGTGCAAATCGATACCCTGTTCACCAAATATCATCGCATCCGGATTCGCTATGGCTTCATGGAGACGGTCGATGTTCCCCAGGCACTGGCAGGGTGTCGTTTTGGTGATGGCAGGGAATTGAGCCTGGAGGAATGCTGGTTTTTCATGGGCAAGGCCATCTTTCTGGCGGGGAACCACCCCGAGATGTCGCCATGGCGGATGAAACTGTTCCTGGACATGTTTCGCAATGCCGAAACCGCAACCGGATTTTTCAATCTTCCTCCCATTCGCGTGGTCGATTTGGGAACCCGGATTGTTCTGGATGGGCCGGAGTGATTTATCTTATTTCCCGAATGAATCTTAAGGAAGGCAGCACTTTTCCAGATTGTCCTTGAAGCGGACGACCCGCCATCCTTCGTTTCCTTCGTGCAGGGTTACATCCTGGCGGTGCAGCCGCGGGGGGGTGTACAGGGAATCCGCTCCGCCCGTTTGTACCACATGCAGGGCGTTGAGGCGGAGCTTGCGTCCCTTCCCGGAAAACTGTTCGGCGAAAATCATGAACTGGGAATCGACGATCGGCGGCGGCGGGGGACCTTTCTCGATCAGGATCTCCTGGCGGGCGATGATTCTCAGGGTCTCCCCCTTGGCCAGTCGTCGGGCCTCGGACAGCCTTCCCCGGATGAAGGCGCCGGCAAATTTTTTGTAGGTTGCCACGGCGGGATGATCATTGCGGACGACCTCCGCGACCGATGGCCGTGGGAGCGCGGACCAGCAAAGCAGCAAGACAAGGCAAGACCGAAAAACAAAAGCCGGATTCCACCGCATGGGACGATCTTCCCGATCTTTCAGGGTTGTATTTCTTTGACGATCCTTCGTCTCATATCTTCAGGGGCCATGGCATGCTCGAAGATGTCGCGGAGTCGTCCCTGGTCGTCGATAAAATAGGTGCTTGAGGAATGATCGACCAGATAATGGCCGCGATCGGCGGGATTTTCGACCCGCGCATAATAGACGCCGAAAGTGTTGGCAGCTTGCCGCACTTCTTCGGCAGTGCCGGTCAGTCCGATCAGGCGTGGATGGAAGGCATCGGTGTAATCGCCGAGTTGCGCCGGAGTGTCGCGCTCGGGATCCACCGAAACGAACAGCGGCGTCAGGTGGTCCCCGACCCCTGTCGGGAGGGTGTTCAATACCTGGGCAATGATGCCCAGGTTGGTCGGGCAGACATCGGGACAGTAGGTATAGCCGAAATAGACCAGAAGATACGACCCTCGATAGTCCTCCAGTTTCCTGGTGGTCCCCTGTTCATCCTTCAGGGAAAAACTTCCCTTCAGTGGAAGAGGATCGGTGGATTCGGAATGTACCGGGCTAGCCAGGAACAGGGGCGATAACGCCAGGACCTTGAGAAGGCAACGAAAGTGGCGCTTTTGGCCATGCGTGAACGGATTCATGATGGCGTTCCCATGAGGATGGTCCTTCGGATGATCGATTGGCGGCGTTTCAATGTTTGTGGTGGTGGTCGGAATGATTTTCCCCCGCCATTTCCGCCGGCCCTTTGACCGGGACCTCGACCGTCATCCTTCCCGAACGGGCGAATTCAAGGGTCAGGGGGAACTTCGTCCCCTCGTTGAGCGGGGCGTGAAGATTGATGAGCATGATGTGCAGTCCACCGGGGCGCAGTTCCACACTCTGGTTCTTGGGGACATCGATGTGCGGTACAGCCCGCATTTTCATGACCGAACCTTCCAGAACATGGGTATGGAGTTCGATCGTTGCGGAAACCTTTCCATGGGCCGCCACCAATTGGTCGTCCGTTGACCCCTGATTGACGATTTTCAGGAAGACTGCGCCATTGGGTACCGTTCCCGGAGTGGCGCGGGCCCAGGGATTTTCAAGGATCATCCCCGAGGTTGTGGCAGAGGTGTCGCGGGATGGGGTCGGTTCGACCGTTTGACAACCGCCCAGGAGACCCAATCCAAGCGCAATGACCACAATGGCGCCGATTTTATTGAACCACGTCATGGCAAACCTCCGGATCCGATGAAGAGAAGAATGGGGATGCGACGGTAACGCAGATTTGATGCCATATTTAAACGATTGATGAAACAGGAATCTCTCCATCGTTTCGTTGTGTCTCCGTGCAAAATGGCCGATGGAGTGTGTCAAAAGACACGGAAAAAGACACACAAGGATCAGTTCGAATGGAGGGAGACCGGAAGGAACGTCGCACGATCTGGACTGCCCGCGGCGAAATGCCAAACGGGGGTGCGGTCGTGTTGACGGGGGTGGGGAAGGGCGATCAGCGAACTGGAAACGGTGGCGAAGCGGTTTTCCAGTTGGAAACACATGGCGCTTTCGGGACCCACCCCGGGGATGGGGGTGGTGCTGGAGAGCAGTTTGATCCATGCCGACCAGTCATTGGCGGATGGGTCGGGATGTGGCTGGGAACGAAAGCGAGGCAAATTCCCCCGGATTCTGGGATCGGTGGGATCGTCGAGGTCGCGGGAGGTCAGGAGGTGAAGACCGGGGCTCAAGGGGATCGTTTGCCGGGTGGTGTCGTGTTCGCTCGATGTGGCCCTCCAGGAAATCCAAAACCCTTGGGAAGCGTCGCAGATGACAAGATTGAAGGGACGTGGATGGTTTTTGTCCAGAAATCGTTCGATGGCCAGAGTGGCGGCGCGGGCCGTGTCGTGATCGAGCGCTTCGAGGACCAGCAGACCTCGGCTTGCCTTTCCCGGAACCGCTCCCAGGGTTCCCGTCCGATTCAATACCGCCGCGACGACCCCCCGATCGTTCATCCCCAGCCAGCTGCCTCCCGCCATTTGGTCAAGTCCGGCGAGGATATGCCTTCGGGTGGGCCAATGTCGTCCCGGTGGTCGCCAGGGGCGATCCATCATTTCGTCCCGGTTTGCCCCCAGGAGCAGGGGCCATTCATGATCGGGGCGGTAAAGAATGACGAGGCTGCACATGATCGCTTTCGAAAATGGATGGATTTGGTCCATGGAGAAAGGAGAGACAGCAGCGGGATGGTGTGGAAATTACCATGCACTTGATCTCGCTTTCACGGTATAATGACACATTGTTCTTTCCACGACTGGTATTGCCCCGGATTGGGGGAGGGTATTGCCGGGTTTGGAAGTGTATTCATGGACCAGGACATTGGAAGTGAGGTCGATTCATGAGAATCCTGATCGCTGACGACGACGACAGCAGCAGGCGGTTGCTTGAAGGCATCCTTTCCCCTTATGGCGAATGCGTCATGGCGGAAACCAGTCTCCAGGCGGTGGATCTGTTCCGGGAAGGCTACGACCGTGGTGACCCCTTCGAACTGGTGTGCCTGGACATCATGATGCCCGACATGGATGGTCAGGTGGCCCTGGCGCAAATGCGCGATATCGAAAAGGGAAAAAAAATATCGCCAAATGATCAAAGTATCGTCATTATGGTGACGGCGCTCAATTCGATGCAGACGGTGATTTCATCCTTCGACAAGGGAGGGTGCAATGCCTATCTGACCAAGCCGGTGACCAAACGAAGCTTGCTGGAAAAAATTAAAAAGTATGGCTTGATCGATTGAACTCGACGGCAGCGGGTCAACCATCCGGCAGCGCAGGGGGTAGGCATCCTCATCATGCCCAAACAAACCAAAACCTACATCAAGATTCTCGAAGCGGCCCTTCCCTTGTTTGCCGCCTTCGGCTACAAGGGCGTCGCCATGCGCGACATCGCCAATACCGTGGGCATCACCGCCGCCGCGCTGTACAACCATTTCCCGAACAAGGAAAGCCTCTACTTCAAGGCGCTTGAATACGCTTTCGAGGCCCAGGTTTCGGGACTGGCCGAGGCCCTGTCCAAAACCCATACGCCGCGGCATCGGCTTTCCGCCCTTGTCTCGTTCTGGGTCGAGACCTTCGGCAGTGATGTCATCTTGCGGGCCCTGCTGCAACGGGAAATGACCGACGCCGACGAGACCCGGCTGCGTCTGTTGGTCCAGTATGTCTTTCAGCCTGTTTACGAAGAGGTCGGTGGATTTATCCGTTCCCTGTCTTCACGCCACGATCCCCTGATGTTGTTCACCTCCATCGCCGGATTGGTGATGTACCATTTTGAAACGGCGCCGTTGCGTCGATTGCTTCCCGGTTTCGATGCCAATCATGACGAGCACGATACCATCATCGAACATGTCACCTCTCTGTTGGCTCAGGGGTTGGATATTCCCTGACCGACGATCTTCACGCCATTTTTTTCACCCCTGGCCGCGACGTTCAAAATCCACTCTCCCGCAGCAGAAGTGCCAACAGCCATCGGCCAAGGCGGACCATCGGGGCTTCTCCGGGGCGCTGGAACACGAGGGCGCCGCGAACGATCCGGGGGACGGGGAGGGTGAGATCCTCGGGGAGGCAGGTGGCGCGAAACAGCGTGTCTTGTGGGATGGGGAGGCCCTGGGCGGTAACCCGTACCACGACCGGACCGCCATGAATCGATGCCAGCATGGGATCGGGAAGGGTCTGAAGGCTGGTCCGGTCCACGTCCGCAAGACGGCATGTGCGTGGCGGCTGGTCTCCGGCCTCGGGGATGAACATTCCCGGGGTCCCGGGAGGAGGTTCGGGACCCCCGGCGGGAAGGACGGCCTCGATGATCCCCTGGGAGCGGTCGGCCAGGGTGAGAAGAATTTCATGTTCCGCGATCCAGTCTCCCGGGTTCAGGTGGGGCGCGAGGCTGACAACCTCGCCAGGAAACGGGGCGATGACGTTCAAACGACGAAACTTCTCTTTCAGGGCCAGGACCTGGGCCTGTCTAAACCGCAGTTGTTGGTGGAGTGAGGGTTCTCCTTCCAGTTGCAGCCGGCGGATGCCGGGGGCGTTGAGTTGCCAGGTGATCCGCTCGATGGCCAGATCGAGGGATCGGGCTTCATGGATCCGCTCGGGGGCGGACAGGCGCACGAGGAGGGCGCCCTGTTCGACCTTCTGGCCCAGGGTGATGGGGCGTTGTTCCAGCCGTCCTGCCTCGGGGGCGTGGAACACGGCATGGCGTTTGGCGCGCACGATGGCGGGGGCGTGAAGGTTTTCGTGCCAGGGAACGAACAGAAGCGCTACCATCACAAGGAGCAGCATTCCCGACATCAGGGCATGACCATTGTGTGTCCGGGTCCGTGGCAGGGAGGACCAGACCCGGATTTCCCGAAAGATGGGCGTGACGATGAAGTGGTGCATTTCCCACAGGAACACGATCAATCCGAGCAATTTGAACAGCAGATGATAGATGAACAGGGCGACCGCCACATACAGGGTCGTCCGATAGATCCAGGTCATCAGGGAAAAGAGGATCAGAAACCGGCGAACCGTCACCGGTTGCGGGTGCGGCGGTGGCAGACCGAGGCCCAATACCGCCTCCCGGAGCCACCACCGGCCAAAGGCGAAGGAGCGCTGGTGCAGGTTGGGAAAATTCAGGAGATCACAAAGGATGAAATAACCATCGAAGCGCATGAATGGATTAAGGTTGATCAGCAGGGTCCAGATCCAGGCGGTTGTGGCCAGGAGAAACGCGCTGTCCTTGATTGTCCCCTCGGGGAGAAAATGCCATGAAAACAGGGCAAGACCCGCCACGCCCAGTTCCGTGAGGATTCCCGCGGCCGCCACGAGGAGGCGTTTGTTTTTTTCGGGAAGTTTCCAGGTGTCATTGGTTTCGGTGTAAAGTACCGGCCACAGGGTGATGAAGGCGATTCCCATGGTCGTGACCCGGCAACCGAAATGGCGGGCGACGATGGCATGGCCCAACTCATGGACGCTCTTGGCGATCACCAAGGCGAACGCCGAATGGGCGAGGCCCGAGGGGGTGAGAAAACCGGAGAAGGCCGCGGTGAAAAGCTCCCATCGTTGCAGGGTCAGGATCAGGCCGACGCATGTGGCCGCGGCGATCGACCCGAGGACGGGCCGGGAAAAGAGCCGGGAGATTCGGGGAACCAGGCGTTGCAGCCAGCGATCGGGGTGAACGAGGGCGATCCTGAAAAAAAGGAGACGCGAAACGAAATCCTTGATGTTGGCGTGGTGATTGTTCCGCGCCTCCTGAATCCAGCGCTGTCGCTCCGAATCACTTTGTGGCTGAAGCAGATGGTATTGACGGAGGAAACGTTCAAGATCGAGAACGGTCGCCGGGGTGGTGTCGAGGGTTGTTTCTGCGCGGATGGCGGTTGCGATCCGCCGGGGATCGCCGAGAGACCAGCGCAGAAGTATTTCGAAGCTTTCCCATCCGATGCGATGGAACCGATGGCAGACCGGATCGTGAATGGTCCACGACGGGCTGCCGTCGGCGTTGACCGGTCCGGAGTGGAGGTCGAGGTCTTCCCTCAGGGGATTCAGATTCCCAGCCATTGCCGGATCAGGATCCAGGGTTTACGAACCAGGTGTCCGCCAAGGGTGACACGGCCATGATAAATGCGCGCCGATCCCCTGAAGCCGATACGGGCCAGGGGGGTGGGTCGATCGAAGGTGCCATCGAGCCGGTAGGCCAAGGTTCCATCCGGGGCGAGGTCGGCCATGTAATGGACATGGGTCAGGGTGGCCGCGATGGGGTCGGCGGGACGGCCATGGAGAAAAAGGGTGATCGGGTCGCCTGGTTCGAGCTGAATGGCATCGGTGACGGCCAGGCGGATGGACAGGGCGACACGGGAAGGGTCGGCCAGCATGAACAGACGTTCTCCCTGGTCGATGGGACGACCGATCCAATCTTCGGGATTGGCAAAAATGGCGATGCCGTCCCGTGGAGCGGCAATGACGACTCCTTTCAATTTTTCTTCGAGGTAGGTGACATCGGCGGAGCGTTGTTTGACCTTGAGGCGCAACAGGGTGGCCATGGAGGAGGTTTCCGCGCCGTGGACTGCCTGTTGTTCCGCCGTCCGCAGTTCCGATACGGCGATTTCCTGTTCGCGCAGGGCGATTTCCAGACGATTTTTCAATTCCTTGTCGTCCAGGACCAGAAGTGGATCCCCCGTGGCGACCTCCTGGTTGGGGCGGATGAGAAACCGATCGACGATTCCCTTCATGGGCGAACGGATAATGATCGGCTGGTCCGCCACGACCTCTGCCGGAGCCAGGACCGATTGCCGTATCGGCAGGAACGGAAGTGGTGACACCAGCAACAGCAGTGCCAGAGTTCGTTTTCGTGGCAGGAGCGACAACCATCCCCTGTGTGACCATGAGGGGCGGTTGGTGATCCGGTGCCACGCCAGGCCGTAGACCATCGCCAGATCTTCCAGATACACGATCTCGTCACGTTCGAAGCGGTGCTCCCGAGCCAGGAACAATCCTCCCTCACCGGCATCGTGGCGGCGATTCAGGGGAAGAAGAAGGCCATGTGGTGGCAGATGGTCGGGCCAATCGGCGCCGATGGGGGCGGAAACATTGTTTTTCGCGAGGACCAGGTGCCCCTCGTGGTCGTCTTGGGACATCGCCTGCCGCAGCAGGGTGGAGAGCCATTGAATGTACGGGGAATCGGGGTCGGGACGGGGATGACCCGACGTGGCCACGACTCGGCCACCCTCTTCCGTGGCGGACCACAGGGCCGCGTGACTGTAGACGACGAGCCGGCGCGTTTCGTTGACCACGAGAAATTCGAACGCTTCACGGGTGGTGACGGTTCCCGCCTTGCGCATCAGCTCCAGAAGGGTGGCGATGACGTGTGCCAGGGACGGTGTTTCGGGAGGGTGGTTCATGGTGGTCCGCGGAGTCCTTCGAGGATGGCCCGGCCACTCATTCCCGGCAGCAGCTCCGGATGATGACCGTCGATGCGTCCGACGATCTTGATCGATTGACTCATGGGGTCGATTCGGGTTCCGGTGGCGGTTACCCGGGTGGTGTAGGTGGTTGCGGTTTCATCGATGTGAATTTTGAAGGTCGCTCCCTGGGGCAGTTGATTCAGTTGGCGGCTTGGCAGCAGGAATACCGCTTCCAGGGCGGTGGGGTCGAGGATTTCCATCAAAGGATCGCCCGCCTTGACATATTGATGCGGTTGCGCCATCCGGACTGCCACCCGTCCGGAAAAGGGGGCTGACAGGTCGCAACGGTCGATCCGAACCTGGATGATTTTCATTTCCGCCCGGGCCGTGGCGGCTTCGGCGGCGGCCAGTTCTTCTTCCATCCGGCTGGTGGCGTCGAGACGGGAGAGTCTTTGTTGTACGGCAACTTTGGTCTCGGCGCTTTTGACCTGGGCCTTGGCTCGTTCGAGTTGCGCCTTTTCCAGGGCACAATCGAAACGGACCAGAAGCTGTCCTTGTTTGAATGGTTGTCCCTCTTCGGGTTGGATTTCCAGAATTCGTGCCGCAAAGTCGCTGGACAGGACCAGATGGCGGTGTGTGACCAGTTCGGCGCGCGGCTCCGGGGGCGGGAGGATTGGGAGGAGTGGGAGGAGTTGTTCTTCGCCCAGGGTGAATTTCATGGGCAGGAGCAGCGCCAACGCCACGATGATCCGTCGCTTCATCATGATGTCCTTTCCTCCCGGATCCAGAATTATTGAAAGAAAAAAGGGTCTGAATAGCCACCTTCGGACGTATCACTCTTTTCCCTCGTTTGATGGGGTTTGTCCGGGAAGCACACTGGCGCCCTCATGATCCTCCGTGCCACTTTTTTTCGTGGCCGCGACGATGAGTGGCGCGAGGGCATGATTTTTTTTGAGAACCAGTTGCAACCATTTGGCCCGATTGATGTGGTCGAAGGGACCGCATTGAAGAGTATACCATGTTTGGCCATCCTGTTCCCGCCGGGTCGTGATGCGCGGGGTCGGGCAAAGCGGTTTCAGTTTTTCCCGAATCTCCCGGAGTCCCTGCTCATCGCGTGCCGAAAGTGCCTGGACCCAATAGGGTCCGGGTCGGGGGTCCGGGTCGGGTTCACGGATGGCGGTCGAAACCTCGCCGGCGATTTTCCATCCTCCCGCCGTTTTTTCCAGAATCAGCAGTTTTTCCGAAAGATCATGATGAAGGTCGGAACGGTAACTTTGGACGAAGGTGGCTTCGATCCGACGGTCATCGATGGGATGAAGTTCCAGGGCGTCGATCATGATCCGGATGGAACCCAGAATCTTGAAATTTTCTCCCATCCGTTCCCGCCAACGCTCCAGGGAATCCTGGTGCGAGGGAATGAAACCGGGACCGTAGAACGAGACGAAACGATCCAGATCACGGAGCGACCAGGCGTTTGACCATTCCTGAACGAGGGTCCAGACCTCCTTGATGTCGGCGGGGGGAAGGGGAATGCGTGTTGTCCTTGACGTGGGCCGGGGCGGTGAAACCATGGCATGGGTTTCAGGACCGGGGCGTGGCGGAAGCGCCGTGGGCGACGGTTGCACCTTTTTTTCACTCCGGTTCGGGTCGCTGGTCACGGGAGCGGGTTTGCTCGTGTCCGGGGTGTCGGAGGGATTGGCGGTGGTTGTCGGTGCATGTTGCGTGGTGGTCGCTGGAATGGTTGTTTCCTCGTTGTCGGGAGTGGTTTCCGGCGTGGTTGACGAAGGATCGTGGTCGGAGAATGCCTCGGGATCGTTCCGGTCACCCTCATGGGGGGCGATGGAGAAATCGGGATGGCGCAGATATTCTGGGACGTGGGGCGGCGGGGAAGGTCGCGGATTGTCCCCGGAGGTCGCGGGGGAATGATCGACCGGGGCGGGGAGGTCGATGGCGGAATCAAGGATGGGACGCAACGGTTTGAATGGTTTGGGTTCGGACGAGGCCCCTTCGTTCCATTCGCGGGTCGCCTGACGCAGTTGTCGGGCCAGATCCTCGATGGCGGTGTTTTCGTCGATCGACGGAACCAGATCGACACCGATGGAGACATGAATCCTTCCTATCGAGTTCTGCGCCTCGGCATAGGCCTGATACAGTTGCAGGCGGGAAAAAATGGCCCCGGCGGCGGCATGAATGTGTTCGAGACGATTCTGGGTGTTTTCGCCCGTCAGGGTTCCGATATGGCGCAGGATGCGTTGATCGATGGCATCGATTTCCTCGGCCCGTTTCAGTTTGCGCACATCTTCCCGATATTGATGCCAAGCCAGATGAATCTGGGTCAGGATCGCCATGTCCATTGCCAGACGATGCAGGTCGCCGAGGGATTGACGATCCTCGGCCAGGCGGATCGATCGTGGACCCTTGAAGAGCTCGACCAGGTTGAGGATGACCTTCGAGGACAGGGCCTCCCATTGATGGTGCAGGGCAAAGGAGTTGGAATCGTAATTGTCCGAAAGGTCGATTTCCAGGCCGGGCAACAGCCGGAGCATCGCTTTTTTCACCTCGCCCTTGTCGATCCGCGCCTGATGTATTTTTTCCCGCGATTCGGGGCGGTGCAGCAATCCCAGGGTTTCCATCTCATCGAGGCTCATCGCGATTGGCGGGATCGCCAGGGCGTCGTCGTCGGGGATCAGCAGGCGAAAAGGGGCCCCGGGGGGAAGATGAATCAGCGCCGCGAATTCGGTGCGGGCCTTGTTCAATTCATGGCGCAACCCTTCCAATTGTTGCACGATGTCCATCAGTGCCCGTTGAAAGCGTAACATTTCCAGCTGCGGCTTCAATCGTTCATCCTCGACCCTGCGGGCCTTGTCGAGCGCCTCGGCGGCCAATGCCAGGACGGGGGGGATCCGATCCTCCAATTGTTGCGCCCCGGCGGCCCGCCAGAAGGCCGAGCGAATCTCCTGAAACAGGTTGTGCGCCGCCTTGCGACGGTTTTCCAGGGCGATGCGGGCCAGATCCTCTTCCTGGCCCGCCTGGACCCAGGCGATGCCAAAGTCGAGAATGTTCCAGATCATGGTCAGATCCGCCGAACGGATGGCCCGATCCTGGGAAATCGAATAGACGGAGGAACGGACGCCATCGTGGCTCGACATGCCGGAGGTGGCGGAAAACGAGTCGCGATCGGCATATCCGGCGCTGGCGGTCAATCCCGGCAACAGCGACAGTCCCGTCAGTTGGGACGATTCCTGCCGGATCGTCTGGTCGAGAACGGCGATCCGGTATCCAAGATTAAACTTCAATCCGCGCGCCAACGCCTCGAACAGGCCGATCGGATTCGAAAGATGGGATTCGTCGGGAAACAGTTGTTGCCGGTCCGTTGCAATGATCTCTTGACGCTCCGTGGGTGAAATGGGATCCTGATGCCACAGACACCCGCCGGACAGCCATTGCATGGTCAGAAGGATGACGACGCTCCAACGTGGACCCGTGCGACCGAAGAATGTTGGCCGATAGCCCTTGAGATCCGACCCACTGTGCGTCATACGCCGATCGTTTTCGAGTTCCCAGGATGGGGTTGGGGAGCGCGCTGCGATTGAATGACACGGTGAAGAGGGCTGCTGATTCCCTGATCATGAAGGCCCTCGATGCAAAAGAAAGACCAACCATCATGATCATCCCCGTTTGGCCCTCCCGGAGAAACAATGTCCACGCGGCAGTCCCTGACGATCCGATGGGCCGCCCGGCGTTCCGGTCGGGGTTCGAAGCAACCGGTCGGCGCGTTTCGACCGCGCTGTCGTCACCCGCGACGGTGCCCGGAGTTTTTTTTCGGGGTTGTGTCCGGTTGGGCATGGGAATGCTGTTGTTGCTGTCGCTTCTTGTTTTTCTTGTCCCAACCGCGGATGCGCAACCGCGCGGGATTCGGGTGGGGGTTTATCAGAACAAGCCGGGGGTTTTCTATACGGCGACCAACAAGGCCCAGGGGTTTTACGTCGATATTCTGGAGTATGTCGCGACCGAGGAGCAATGGCGCATCGACTATGTGTTTGGTTCCTGGTCGCGCCTTCTGGAGCATTTGGCGGATGGTGAAATCGACCTTGTCGTCGCCATCGCCCATACCGAGGAACGGGACAAGACCTTCGATTTCAATCGGGAAACGGCCCTGGCCAACTGGGGTCAGGTCTACGTCCGCGACGGCGCCATCCAATCCCTGATCAATCTGGAGCACCGGCGGGTCGCGGGCCTGGAAAGCGATGTCTATACCCTGAGTCTGAAAAAACTGCTCAAATCCCTCGACATCCCGCATACGTTCATCGAGGTGCCACAGTACAGCGATGCGATGGAACTGGTCGCCCTCGGTCGGGCCGATGCCGCCATCGTCTCCCGCACCAGCGGACTGGTGCTGGAACAGGAGTATCCGTTGATTCGCAGTCCGATCATCTGCTGTCCGGTCGAGGTTCGTTACGCGGTGGCGGGCGGGAGGAATCAGGATCTGATCCTTGCTTTGGATCTTCATCTGAAGCGGCTCAAGGACGACAAGGATTCCATCTACTTCAAATCGATGGACAAATGGTTCGGCAACATCCGCCCCAGGGAACCTCTGCCGTCATGGTTGCGCTGGAGTTTTGCCATTGTCTTTCTTTTGCTTCTGCTTTTCATCGTTGGCAATCTGTGGTTGCGGCGGGAAGTCCGGTTGCGTACCCGGGAGTTGTTGGCGGCCAAGGTGGCGGCGGAGGAGGCGAGCAAGGTCAAGAGCGAATTTCTGGCCAACATGAGCCATGAAATCCGCACCCCGCTCAACGCGGTCATCGGCATGACCGATCTGGTGCTGGACATGCACCTGGAACGCGAACAGAAAAGTTATCTGGAAATTGTCCTCTCCTCGGCGGAAGCGCTGTTGGCCCTCTTGAACAGCATTCTTGATTTTTCCAAGATCGAGGCGGGGCGGATGGAGTTGGAAAACATACTGTTTCCCCTCAAGGATCCCGTTGGCAGCGCCTGCGATACCCTCGCCGTCAATGCCCATCGCAAGGAACTGGAAATCTATCTTGACATCGATCCCGGGGTCCCGGAGATGATGCGGGGCGATCCGTTTCGTTTGCGTCAGATTCTCGTCAATCTGATCAACAATGCCATCAAGTTTACCAAGCATGGCGAGATTGTTTTGGAAATCACTTCGGTTCCTTCGTCCGGGCCTTCCCGTTCGTCGATCACCTTCGCCGTTCGCGATACCGGGATTGGCATTCCCGGGGAAAAACTGGAAAAGATTTTCGACAGTTTTACCCAGGCGGATGGTTCGACCTCAAGGAAATACGGTGGCACCGGCCTGGGGTTGACGATCTCGCGTCAACTGGTCGAATTGATGGGGGGGGTGCTGGAGGTGGAGAGCGAAGAGGGCAAGGGGAGTCGGTTTTTCTTTACCCTCGATTGCGAAACGGCGCCGCACATGGAGGGGACGAACCGGCAGCCGCTTCAGGGGATGAATATTCTCGTTGCCGATATTCTGGAAACCAATCGCCGCCTGGTGGCAGGGGTTCTGAGCCGGCTTGGCGCCCGTGTCACCGTGGAATGTGATGGCGACGCGGCATGGCGGGCGATGTCGGAAAGTCCTGGGAGTCCCGGTTCCGGCGGTGCGGAGGATTGGGAAGATACCGGATTCGATGTGTTCGTCATCGGGCATAAATTGTGGAATGGCGCCGATGGCAGCACCCTTTGCGGTCATTTGGGGAGTCGATCGGATTTGTGCGAAAAGACCGTCGCCATGTTGCCGGCCCATCGGCGCAAGAACGATCCTCATCTGGAACGTGGTCCGCATGTCGGGGCCATGCTGGTGAAGCCGGCCCATGCGGAACGATTGCTCGACACGCTGCAATCGATGCCGCTGTTGGGTTTGCTTCCCGATCGTCCCGTGGGACAACGCTCCCGTGGCGAAGGAAAGGCTGGGGGAAATACCTATCATATCCTGGTGGTGGAGGACGAACCCAACAATCAGAAACTTGTTACCGACATCCTCGATCAGGCGGGGCATACGTGGAGTCTGGCCGGGGATGGTCTGGTGGCGCTGGAGCGGATCGAGGCGGAGGTTTTCGACCTGGTGCTGATGGACATCATGTTGCCGGGGATGGACGGATACGAGGTGACCCGGGCGATCCGCAACAGAGGCGCCGATCCGGTGGGCACGGCCTCCTCGGTTCCGGTGATTGGAATCACGGCCCATGTACTGAAAGGGGACCGCAACAAATGTCTCAATGCGGGGATGAATGGATTCCTCGCCAAGCCGTTTCGCCCGCGGGATCTGCTTTCGGTGTTGTATCGCATGGACAAGCAGTTGACCCAGAAAAAGGTGCTGCGCAAAAAATCGAGCCAGGTCAAGATCATCAAACTCAATTTTATCGGCAGTCCCGAGTATCATGCCACCCGCGTCGTCGTCTTTACCCAGTGGCCCCGGATCATGACCCGTCTTTACAATGCCATCGAAGCCGGGGATATGACGGTCGTCGCCACCAATGCCGAGGAGATGAAAGGGGTGTCTCACGGGATTGGCGCGGATCTGGTGCGCAACGAGGCGTTCAAGTTGGCCATTGCCACACGCAATTCCAGCGCGACCCGGCAGGTACGGGAACAATTCGTGGAGTTGGAGCGGGAGTATCTCAAGGCGGTTATGGTGATGGTCATGGCGGAAAGTGACCGCCTGAGCGGGGATGACCGGGATCTTCCGTCGCGGTAAGCGCGGGTGAAATGGCGCGTGAAAAACAAAGTCAAAATCAAAACCCTGGGGGCAATCCCCCAGACCCCTTTTTTCTTTCAATAATTGAACCCAGAGGGTACCTGGGCCATTACCAAAAATCTTGAAGGATCCACATCCAATGACCAAAGAATCTCCGGACCGTCCGGTGGCGTTGAGCGCGGCTCAACCAACCGGACAATTGACCATTGGCAATCTGTTTGGCGCCATCCGGAACTGGATTCCGTTGCAGGAACGTTACGACACTTTGTTTTGCGTCGTCGATTTGCACGCCTTGACCGTCCGCCAGGATCCCCATGAATTGCGCAGCCGCATCCTGGAACTGGCCGCCATTTATCTGGCCTCGGGAATCGATCCGGAAAAAAGTGTGATTTTCATTCAAAGCCAGGTCCATCAGCATGCCGAACTGGCGTGGCTTCTTTCGACCTTCGCCCAGCTTGGGGAACTGGAACGGATGACCCAGTTCAAGGACAAGGCCCAGAGGCATCGGCAGAATGTGAACGCGGGCCTGTTTACCTATCCGGTCCTGATGGCCGCTGATATTCTGCTGTACCAGACCCAGGTCGTACCTGTCGGCGAGGACCAGAAACAACATCTGGAGCTGACCCGGGATATTGCCATCCGTTTCAACAATATTCATGGCCCGATCTTTCGGGTTCCCGAACCGATGATCGAGGCCGAAGGGACGGCCCGGGTGCGCGACCTTCAGAATCCGGAGAAGAAGATGTCCAAATCGGTCGAGTCGGAACTGGCCCGGGTCATGATGCTTGACGATGCGGCGACGGTGCTGAAAAAATTCAAGAAGGCGGTCACCGACAGCCTGGGTGAAATCCGTTTCGACGAGACCCGTCAGGCGGGGGTCACCAATCTGTTGACCCTCTGGTGCGCCGCGACGGGACAGGGACGGGACGTGGCCTTGGATCATTTCAGTCATCATCAATATGGCCGCTTGAAGGTGGAAACCGCCGAGGCGGTCAATGCGGTCCTCGAACCCATCCGGGACCGTTATCGACAGTTCATGGCGGATCGGGGAGAACTGCAACGGATCCTCGATCGCGGCGCCGAGCAGGCGGCGCGACGGGCGGAAGAGACCATGATTCGGGTCATGGATGCCCTTGGTTTGCCGGTCCATTCGCGGGGCCCCCTTCATGGCTGATTCCATGCGTCTGCAAAAGTGGTTGTCCCAGGCGGGTCTTTGTTCCCGACGCGAGGGCGAACGATGGATCGCCGAGGGCCGTATCGCGGTCAACGGTCAGGTGGTGATGCAACCGGGTTCCCAGGTGAATCCGGGGGACCGGGTGGTCGTCGATGGAAAGCCGGTAGCGGGCGGAAGCAGGCAGAGACGTCTCCTTTTGGCGTTCCACAAGCCGCCCGACATCTTGTGTACCCGTCGCGATCCGGAGGGCCGCAAGACGATCCATGATTTTTTCTTCGATGTTCCGGAACGGTTGCTCAATGTGGGGCGGCTGGACATCAATTCGGAGGGGTTGATCCTGATGACCAATGATGGCGATCTGGTCCATCGGTTGACCCATCCATCTTCCCGGATCGCCCGCCGGTACCGGGTTCGGGTTCATGGGCGGATCAACGAGGCAACCTTGAACCGGCTGCGTCAGGGGGTCGAACTGGACGACGGCCCGACCGGTCCCCTTGAAATCGTCGTCGATCGGGATACCGCCGCCAACAACTGGTTGACCCTGACCCTTCGCGAAGGACGCAACCGGATCATTCGCCGCATCTTCGAAACCCTGGACATGAAGGTTTCCCGCCTGATCCGTGTTTCCTATGGCTCGGTGGCTCTGGGGGAGTTGCCGCGGGGGCTTTGGCGACCCGTGACGGGGTGGGAGGAACGGAAATTGTTCGACGAAGATGTCGCCATGGCTTTGAACAGGGACAGTGGTCCCGTCAAGGTATTCAGGAAACCGGCCATTGCGGGAAGGGATCGGCCATGAAATTGTGTCATGACCGTGGTTTACGGAGTCTTTCCAAGATGAAGCAACGTCATTTGATCAGTTTCGACTGGGCCTTGAAGCGTCTGTTGCGCAGCAAGGCCAATTTTGAAATCCTGGAAGGGTTTCTCTCCGAACTTCTTCGCGAGGATGTGCGCATCGTTGAAATCCTGGAGAGCGAAAGCAATCGGGAAGCCCGCAACGACAAATTCAACCGTGTCGATCTCAAGATCAAAAACACACGGGATGAGATTGTCATCGTTGAATTACAATATGAACGAGAGTGGGACTATTTACAGAGGTTACTCTTCGGTACCGCCAAGGCCATCACCGAACATATGACGGAAGGTAGGCCTTACGCCAGTGTCATCAAGGTCATTACCGTCAGCATTCTCTATTTTGATCTGGGGCGTGGCAGCGATTATATCTATGTGGGCAGCACCTCTTTCAGGGGGATGCATACCCAGGAAGAATTGGCCTTGGACGAGGGGCAGAAAGCCTTGTTTCAACGCCCTTCGGTAGCCGCTATTTTCCCGGAGCATTACTTGATCAAGGTGAAAAATTTTGATGATGTCGCCCGCGACACCCTGGACGAGTGGGTCTATTTTTTGAAAAATTCCGATATTCGTGACGAGTTCACGGCGCGTGGATTGAAAAAGGCCAAAGAAAAGCTTGATGTTCTGCAATTGCCGGAGACAGAGCGCAAGGCCTATGAACGTTATCAGGACGAACTGCATGACCAGGCAAGTTTTGTGCTTTCCACCTATGGTGCCGGTAAATGGGAAGGACGGCAGGAAGGAGAAGCCGCACTCCTGACGCGCCTATTACAGCGCCGCTTCGGCACGGTGTCCGAATGGGCCAGCGAAAAGATCGCCAAAGCCGGGCCATCCTTTCTGGAGGAATGGAGTCTTCGATTTGTGGATGCCCAGTCACTGGACGATGTTTTCTCGGACAAGGTGTGATGGGGACATCCTTGCCTGGTTTTGAAGAATTGTGGAAGAGGTCGGAGGCGGGAACTGCCAAAGCATGATGAACGACGCGCCGAATGGGTATCTGAATTTTGTTGCAGGGGCGTTACGACAATGATGAAGGCCGATCCTTCCGGTCTCTACCGGCGGTTGTATGAACGGTATGGCCCGCAACATTGGTGGCCGGCGCGGACCATGACGGAAATGATGGTCGGCGCGGTTCTGGTGCAGAATACCGCCTGGACCCAGGCGGCCAAGGCAGTGGCACGGCTGGAAGAACGGGGATTGCTGGATTTTGTGGCCATTGCGGCGGCGGCAGAGGAGGAACTCTGGGACATTGTCCGTCCTGCGGGTTATTTCCGGATCAAGACGCGCCGTCTCCAGGCTTTGGCGGCGTTCATGGCCCCGTGGGAAACGGTTTCACGGGTTGTTTCTCCGGAAAATGGCGAACTGCGGCGTCAGTTGTTGGCGATCCATGGAATCGGCAAGGAGACCGCCGATTCCATTCTTTGTTATGCCGCCCGGCAACCGGTGTTCGTGGTCGATGCCTATACCGGGCGTTTGTTCGAACGGCTGGGCTGGGTGGCGCGAAAGGCCGATTATGACACCATGCAGAGATTGGTCCATGCGGCCATGCCGGCGGATGCGGCGGTTCTGGGAGAGTTTCATGCCCTGATCGTTCGGCACGCCAAGGAACATTGCCTCAAGAAACCCCGATGCGCGGCGTGTCCCGTGGTGGATTGTCCCTGGAGTACACAGCATTCTTCATCGCGTTGATTTTGTCCGACCGGAGCGCCACCCGCCGGGTGGAACTGGTGTCCAGGGGCGGCTGGAAGATCGCCATTCCGTCTGTCCATGATCACACCGCGACAACATACCGGTTTCTTCCCTGGCCCTTCGCAAGATACAAGGCGTTGTCCGCCTTTTCGATCAAATATTGCGCCGGATCGTCTTTTCCCGGCCAAACCGTCGCCACGCCAAGACTGATGGTGACATGAGGGGCGGCGGAAGAAAACGAATGGATAATCCCCAGATTGGCCACTGCCAGACGCATCCGCTCCGCTACCGCAACCGCCCCCTCCTGCGTTGTTTCGGGAAGGATGGTGGCAAACTCTTCGCCACCATAGCGCGCCACCAGATCCATCGCCCGCTGCATCGGTCCCGTCAGCGCCCGTGCCACTTCGATCAGGCAATGATCTCCCTGTCCATGTCCATAATTGTCATTATACAGTTTAAAATGATCCACATCGATCAACACCATCGATACCGGATGTCCCGTCCGCACCGACCGGTTCCATTCGAAGCGCAAAAATTCATCGAATCTTCTGCGATTGGCGATGCCCGTCAAGGCATCCAGATTGGACAACCGCTCCAGCATGTCGCCGCGGCGCTTGAGTTCCATGTGCGTCCGCACGCGGGCGCGAACGATGGCAGGATGGAACGGTTTGATGATGTAATCGACCGCACCGGCGGCAAACCCGACGGCCTCATCCGCCTCCCCGGTTCGCGAAGTGACGAAGATGACCGGAATGTTGCGCGTCAGAAGATTTTCCTTCATCTTCCGGCAGACCGTAAATCCGTCCATTCCCGGCATCATCACATCGAGCAATACCAGATCAGGCAACGGCGGCGTTTCCAGACGGCGCAAGGCCATGGCGCCATCCGTGGCCACCACCGTGCGATATTCCTGGCCAAGAACACTCAGGAGCACGTCCAGGTTGATCTTTTCATCATCGACAATCAACAGCTTGGCTTTTTCACCTTCCACGCTTTGCCTGTTCCTTCCAGTCAGAAATGTTCCCCGCGAAGCATGAACCAAAGTTGACGCAGGGTGGAAGCGGCTTGATCGAAATCATAATTGTCCACCTGCCGGGACAGATTACGGTACAGATCACTCCGAACCCGCTCTCCAAGAAGTCGTCCCAATTCCCCCAAATGCTCCTTGACCTCGCCATCGCCTTCGTCGATCGCCTTCTCAAGACATCGGACCACATCCTCCAATGGCCGTTCCCGGGACGCAACCGCCTCGGACTGTCCAGTGTTTCCCATGGGCCTCTGGGTTCCTTTCTTCGTTGTTCCTTCCGACCAGGTCTCCACGGAGGCATCATCTTCCAACGGTGTCAGGGAAGTGACAAGACGTGTCCGTTCGCGCTCGAACGCCTGCATGACCTCTTCGGGAACCGGGCCCGTTCCGTTGGATGTATCCAACGTCCGTTCCACGTTCAAGGCCTGATCCCGCAAATCCATCGCCCCCACGGTCGCCGCCACCCCCTTGAGCGTATGAAACATGCGTCGCACCTCGGCCCAATTCTCCTGGTCCTGATGGCCCGCCAAAAGCTCGGGAAACTGGCGGCAGCGACGCAGCGTGTTTTCCAGCACCTTGCGGTAGAGGCGCCGGTCGCCATCCATGTTCTCCAGCCCCTCTTCCAGGTCTACCCCATCCAACAGCTCCGGAAACCGGGCATGCTCATCGCCGGTCGGGAACATGGAATCGTTTGCAGACAATGTGTCGGTGGACATCTCAACCTCCAGAAACCCTTTCCCTGGATCGCATCGCTTTTCCCTCAGCCATCCAGGGACCCCGCCCCCAGAAGAGGAATTCCCTGTTCGAGGAGCAGTTTTTCCAGTCTTGCCTTTTTCATGTCCTGTTCCACCATCTCCCGGACCAGTTCCCTGAAGGTGATGCGCGGCGTCCAGCCCAGTTTTTCCCGTGCCTTGGTTGCGTCTCCAAGAAGACATTCCACTTCCGTCGGACGAAAATAACGTGGGTCGATGCGCACGATGATCCGTCCTGTCTCCCGTTCGATCCCGACCTCATCGACCCCCTTGCCGCGCCAGAGAATCGTCATGCCAAGCGCGTCGGCGACCGCTTCGACGAATTCCCTGACCGAATGTTGTTGTCCGGTGGCGATGACATAATCGTCGGGATGCTCCTGTTGCAACATCAACCATTGCATTTCCACATAGTCCCGGGCATGACCCCAATCACGCAAGGCATCGATGTTGCCCAGCAACAGCGTCTCTTCCAAGCCCAATTGGATCCGCGTCAGACCCCGGGTGATCTTCCGGGTCACGAAGGTTTCGCCACGGACCGGCGATTCATGATTGAACAAAATGCCATTGCACCCAAAAATACCGTAGGCTTCCCGATAATTTACCGTGACCCAATAGGCATACAGCTTGGCCGCGGCGTAAGGAGAACGGGGACGAAACGGCGTCGTTTCCCGTTGCGGCGTTTCCGCGACCTTGCCATACAATTCCGAGGTCGAGGCCTGATAGAAACGGGTCTTGTCGATCAGATCGAGGATGCGAATCGCTTCCAGGATGCGCAGTGGCCCCAGGGCGTCGGTATTGGCCGTGTATTCCGGAGTCTCGAAGGAGACCGCCACATGACTCTGGGCCGCCAGGTTGTAGATTTCGTCGGGCTGCGTCTTCTGGATGATCCGGATCAGGTTGGTCGCGTCGGTCACATCGCCATAGTGAAGGACAAACCTGCGATCGGCGACATCGGGTCCCTGATAGAGATGGTCGATCCGTTCCGTATTGAACTGGGAGGAACGACGTTTGATGCCGTGTACTTCATATCCTTTTCCCAAGAGAAATTCCGCAAGATAAGCGCCATCCTGACCAGTGACTCCTGTAATCAGGGCAACCTTTTTCGATGACATATCGCTTATCCATGGCTGTTTCATTGCGGAAAGGGACTTGAAACTTGGTGTTGAATATTAATCGAGACGCTCGTCCAAGTAAAGACGAAGGTTGGCGTTATCGAAGAATATCACATTTTCCCATGAATTCGTGGTGTTCAAACGGAAGGGAGATCGCGCCTGAGAAGTTTGCCGGATGGAGTGCGCGGCAGGGATGGAACCTGGTGGTACACCTGGGGATGTTTATACGGTTCGAGGCGGCTGGCGAGCCAGTCTCGGGCTGTCCGTTCGTCGAACGGTGTGGTTGGATCGGGCGCGACGAAAGCGATCAGAAATGGTTTTTCCTGATCGTGGCGCATGGCCACGGCGACCTCCCCGATCCCCGGACAGGTCTCCAGAACCGATTCGACCTCCATGGGATGGACCTTGAACCCCCCCAGGTTGATGCAGTCATCGGCGCGTCCAAGAAGGAAAAAAAAACCTGTTTCGTCGCGGCGGACCAGATCTCCGGTGGGAAACCACCCGCCCGCGGACGGCAGTCCTTCGCCGGGTTTGCCATCGGGGTGGATGTATCCCGGGGTGACATGAGGCCCCCGTACCAGCAATTCCCCGTCGCCTTTGCCCTCATGGCGTCCCTGGTCCGACCCCAGGATCACCTCGACTCCGGGAGTGACGCGCCCCATGGCCGAAAGCCGGTTCATGCTCCGGGCCTCGTGGTATTCCAGGAACAACGACCGGGAGGCTTCGGTCAGTCCGTAATGATGCCACAGCCGGGCATGGGGCATCAAATCGCAGAGACGTTCTTTTTCCGTCACGTCCATGGACGCGCTGCCGATTTCCACCAGGCGGATCCCTGCAAGCCAGGGGGCGATCCGTTGTCCCAGGGCCAGAAGAAGGCGAATTCCGGCGGGTACCTGGGAAAACACGGTCGCCTTTGCCGCGCGTATCCCCTTGAGCAATCGTTCGGGACGGAATCGTCCCGGAAGAAGATGGACAAAACTGCCCGCCGCCAACCCGCAGCGCAACCGCCCCAGACCGAAGGAATGATACAATGGCAGGGTGATCACCTCCACATCGTCCCCGGTCAGACCCATGACCTGGTTGATCTGGTGTGCCGCGGCGCTGATGTTGCCCAGGGTCAGCGCCACATGCTTGGCTTTTCCGGTTGTGCCGGTGGTGGAGAGTATTCCCACCACGTCATCGTTCGATGGACCATCAGGCAGAGTCTGGTGTGCCTCCAGGTCCGGAAACACCGAGGCCATATCCACCTGGATCGGGATTCGTGAACCTTGGACCGGACGGGGAGACCGTGCCAGGTTCCGCAACAGCCCTTCGGGGGCGATCACCATCGCCGGATGCAAATCGGCGCGGCGGCTGTCCCATTGGACCATCGTCAGTCCCGGATCGATCGGAACCGTCACTGCCCCCAGGCGCAGCGATCCCAGGTAGCACAGGATCGAGGCGGCGGATCCGTCCATGACCAGAAAGACCCTCTGTCCCCGCGCAAGGCCCTGTCCCGCGAGTCCCCGGGCCACCCCGCCGGTCCGCCGCCACAAGGTCCCATAATCGAGCGTTTCCCCCCCTTCCCAGGCCAGGGCCGGTTTGTCCCCGCAGTCACGGGCATGGTGTTCCAGGCGTTCGAGAAAATGTTTGCCGAGGAAGGGGGTTGTCCAATGTTGATTCATCAGTCCATTCCATCATTCATCGGGAGCCTGACCATCCACGATGAACCTCGGAGACGAAGTGCCGGATCAGGCGGGGATCCTTGATTCCGGGGGCCGATTCGACGCCACTGGAGACATCGACGGCATGGGGACGAACCTGGGAAACCGCCGCGGCGACATTGCCCGGATTCAATCCTCCCGCTAGGATCAAGGGCCGATGTCCTGGATGGTGTTGCAGCAGTGACCAGTCGAAGGTGCGTCCATTCCCCCCCGGCAAACCGGAAACCTTGGCATCGTACAGGATGGCCGCGACGGTATACGCTGCGGCCTTTCTCATGTCGTTTTCATCGGCAACCCGCAATGCCTTGATGATCCGTCGCGGAAGACGGTTGCAAAAATCGGGCGTTTCATCTCCATGCAGTTGCCAGGCGTCCAGACGGACCTGGTTGGAAATCGACTCGATGTCATGAAGCGCCGCGTTGACGAACAATCCGGTCACCGTCACGAACGGCGGCAGTTCCGACACCACTTCCCGGGCCTGGGCAACCGTCACCGAGCGGGGCGATTTTTCGAAGAAGACCAGACCAATGGCATCGGCGCCCGCCGCGACGGCCTCTCTGGCGTCCTCGGGACGGGTCAGGCCGCAGATCTTGATGCGGACTCTGTAAGGATCATGGGGCGACATGGGGCATGACCAGTCCTGTCGCGGGCGGATCCAAACGGGGAGAGACCTCGGAAGAGGTGTCGGGAGCGCCGACAGAGCGGCTGGTCACATCGGTCGCAACCATTCCCTGACGCGGGCCAATGGGCCCCCCCTGATTTTTCATCCGATCCATCATTTCCACCTGAATCTGTCCCTGGAGCGTGTCGTACATGCGACGGTGGGCTTGAATCCGGTATTCCACGCGCTTTCTTTGAAATTCCGCCTCCAGTTCGGCGTTTTTTTTCGTCACATAGCCATCCAGGGTCATGTACCCCATGGCAAGGACCGCGATGAAGACACCGATCATGGCCAGTGTCATCGGCGACATGCCCGATTTTTTCGGAGGCTCTTCCTTGGGCTCCCTGGGCGCCTTTTCGGCGTCTCCCCCTGGGGCCGAGGCCTGAATAAGGTTGTCCAGTTCCGAATCCTGATTTTCCGCCATGGGCTTGTTCCACGCGATTCGAGTATGATGGGGCGGCCCGGCCATTCATCGTCAGACGACCGCCTGGATCATTAAGCAATTGACATGCCATAATCGGATAGGTCACAGTCCATCCGCCAGGCAACGGGCGATCAAGGCGTTCATCCGACTATTGTAGTGGACCCGATCGACATATAAAAGTTCATGAATCCCCGTCTGGACCTCGGCACACCAGATCAATTGATTTTCCGATGGTTGCCGCTGTAACCTCTGGAAGAACAATTCATAACCGGGGGCGACCCGGGGGTGTTCCGTCAGTTCGCCGCGGACCAGATGCTGTCCCGGTTGGTGATGCCACACCGGCACCGGTTGCCAGGCGAAGAGGGTGCGAACGTCAAAGGCCGCCGCCGCCGCCCGGATCAACCGTTGATTGGCGAGGTAGCGGTCGATCACGGCGTGGAGAATCGGGGACGTTTCCGGTGGTGGGGGAGGCGATTCTGGAATGATTCGAGGCAACACCTTGTGGGTCAGGCGCACAACCGCCAGTTCCGGAATGCGCGGGACAATGCTACGCTCCGGGTCGGAGGACATCATCCGTCGCAGGCGCTCGGTGTAGAAGGGTTGGTCCCGCTCGTGAAAGAAATCGTTCAACCCGTCGAGGAAGATTGCGGCATCGGGACGGTGACCGGAAACAAGAAGTCTCTGGAATTGAATCAATTCCTGGGAAGAATAATAAAATCCCTGACCGAAATTATACACCTGCACCTTGCGGCCATTCATCCGGGGCAACGCCTGTTCCAGGTTTGCGGCGATGGTGTCTTCTCCCGCCACGCCATAGCCGAACACCGTCGAGCCGCCGAAAAGGAATGCATTCCAATGTTTCGGGTCCGGCGGCCAGGGTTGAGGGGTTGCATGATGGCGGCGAAAGCCCGCCCGGGTCACCTGAACCGCTTGCCCCGAGACCTCGGCCTCGCGAAACTGGACAAAGGGTTCGTAGACATGAGGCCGCGACCAGGTTTCGCCAAGGAGTGATCGAATCGCATTCCAGGTTCTGCCTGGATAGATTTCCTTGAGTTTGTCTTCGCCGAAATGGGTGATGATCCGTCGATCATGGGTCTGCACCGGATCGAGCATACCGAGGATCAGGCGCGAGAGTCCCTCGATCAGAAGAAAAAACAACGCCATGTTGAAGACGACGAGTGCCAGGGAACCATAAGCCGTTCGCCATTTCAAACCAGGTCCCGCTTTGTTCATCGCACCGCCTCCAGGTTAAGGCTGATGAAGACCGGACCTCCGGCACAGGAAATTCGGAGGGAGGAACAATCGGGGATTGCGGGCAGGGGTCCGTCCCCTGGGGACCAGGGGCGGACGGTGGTGAACCCTGCCGCGAGCAGAAGGTGTGCAAGCCTGGAGCGGTCGTAGACGGCGCGATGGAGATTTTCCGGATAATCCTGTTGTCCGAACAAGGGGGCCTGGATGATTTCGGCGTTGCCGCCCGAAAGGGTGTAAAGTTCGATGATCCGTTCCAGGTCGGGCACCGACAGACGCAGGATTCCTCCCGGTTTCAGCACGCGACGCCACTCCCACAAGACCCCTGGGACCCGTCGTGGCGCGATGTGTTCGAGGACATGCGAGCCATACACCAGATCCACCGTTTCCTCGGCGAAACGAGACAGGTCGCCGACATCGCCGACGATATGGACGTGTGGCGCGGCACGGGCATCGACATTGATGAATCCCGGAAGGTCCAGGTCGCCGCATCCCAGGTGAATCCACACCTGTCCATCCGGAGTCCGCGGCAATTGCAGTGGAAAAAAACGTTGCCAAAGCTGCATCACCCCGGTCTTCATCCGGCGGCGTGACCGTTCCCAGGTCCATTGCAAACGATGGAGCAACCGTTCCCGCAAACTTGTCACGTTTCTCTCTTTCCTTTCCCCTGATCAGGCCGTGTCACGACGGCGACGACGGGGAAAACCGCCGCTTGGGGTCGTGATCCCGAGAAATCCGGTCACCTCTTCCCGATCATGGTACAGTTGTCGAAAACGCAATTGAAAACCAAGCCCTTCCGACCTTAAATGGGCTTCGATCCGGTCCTGGCACAACCGCACCTCCTCGTCCCGTTTTTTCATTGGCAGTTTCAAATTGAAAATGGACCAGCGGCACCAACCCAGTCCGGCCCATCGGGCCACCAGGTCCGCCACCCGTCGTGGCTGATCCACGATGTCGCACAACAACCAATCCACCGCAACGGGCGGTTTGAAACGAAAGCCATCTTCGCGCAGATGTTGCACTCCGGGCAAGTTGCGCACATGCGCGGCCAGGGCGCCGCGATCGACCGCCGTCACGGAGACGCCACGCCGCGCCATTGCCCAGGTCCACCCTCCTGGAGCGGCTCCCAGATCGATGGCCTTCTGACCTTCCCTCGGGGTCATCTCCGCGCCGACGAGTCCGACCAGGGCCTCTTCGAGTTTGAGGGCGGAACGGCTGGGCGAGGCCACGGGCAGACGCAATCGAGGGATCCCCATGGGCCAGGAGGAACTGTTCGTCGGCAGCGAACAACCTGTCAGCGCCCGTGTCCCTTCCAGGAACACCACCTCTGCCCGCACCCCCTGGCCATTGGGATCCAGCAGTCCCCGTGAACGCAATCCTTCTTCCATCCGCCCTTGCAATGCCCGGCACAGGGGGGCCAGGACCCTTCCTTCCTCATGATCGGGCCACCCCAGCCAAAGCCGCGAAAAAGGACCGGTTCGGCGGGACAGAACGTCGAGCCGGGCACACAGGGTTTCGATTCGATCTCCCGGGGTCAATGGTGTTTCTCCATCATCCACCAGAACGATGTGGCGGGCAAAAACAAGGCGCCGAAAGGAAATTTTCTCCAAAAGGATCCGTTCGTCACCGGCGCGGCCCGAGCGGATCAGGACATGTCCCGATCGCGGCATTGCGTCACCTTCCGCCTCCAGGCCAAGTGTCGTGATGACCCTTCTGAGTTCCATGAGGCATTCCGACTCGAATCCGGCGCGACAAAACACCATCACTGCATGACGATCGTTCATGAACGGTCCATCGAAAAGGGAATCTACCCACGCCGGAGGAAAAATTCACGTTCCTTCCGGTTCTTTTTGCTGGAATCTGGTCTAAAATGGCACTATCGAAATTTCCGGGGATCGCTCATTTTTTCGATACAACGGACCCACCTTGGCCGATGACACACCGGAATACCCACCAGACGCAAGGCGAAGAACTCCATTTCGACGTCCTCATCGTCGGCGCCGGACCTTCGGGATTGGCCGCGGCCATCCATCTGGCCCAGGCCGACCCGTCCCGTTCCATCGCCCTTCTGGACAAGGGGCGTCATCCGGGGGCCCATATTCTCTCCGGAGCCATCATGGATCCCAAAGGGATGAATCTTCTGCTCCCCGGCTGGCAACAGGAGGTTCCATGGCCCGTGATTCCGGTGACCGAGGAACGTTTCGTCTTTCTCACCCCCGAAAAGACATGCCCTCTGCCCCATTTCAACCTTTTTGGCCATGGGGGATGCTGTCTCGTCAGCCTGGGAAAACTCTGTCGCTGGTTGAGCCAGAGGGCCGAAGCACTGGGCGTTCATGTTTTTTTCGGCTTTTGCGCCCAGGAGCCGATTTGGGATACCCAGGGAATCCTTCGCGGGGTCGTGACCGGCGATCGGGGACGCAACAGGGATTGCCAACCCATGACGCATTTTCAACCCGGCGTTCGTCTTCTCGCCCCGATCACCCTGATCGCCGAAGGGGCCCGGGGTCATCTGGCCAGCATCCTGATCCAGCGTTTGCGCCTGGACCAGGGACAGACACCACAACACTACGCCCTCGGTCTCAAGGAGGTCTGGGAAATTCCTGCCGCCACCTCCCGTCCGGGAACGATCGGTCATGCCGTCGGCTGGCCACTGGGACGGGGATGCCATGGTGGTGGTTTTGCCTACCACTCCGAGACGGGACGCATTGACCTGGGACTGGTGGTCGATCTGGATTACCCCGACCCACGAACCGATCCCTTTGCCCTGCTGCAATGCCTGAAAACCCATCCCTGGCTGCGGTCTTTGCTGGCGCGGGGCCGTCCCCTCGAAGCCGGGGCGCGTGTCCTGGTCAAAGGGGGAGTCCAGTCGCTCCCCAACCCTGCGTTTCCCGGCGGATTTCTTATCGGCGACGCGGCGGGATTTCTCGATGGTACACGAATGAAGGGAATTCATCAGGCCATTCTGTCGGGAGTGGCCGCCGCCACGACGATTCTGGAGCTTGGAAAAACACCTCCCCAGGATCTTGCCTGGGGCCGACGTTACCGCCAATCTCTCCACTCCCTTGTCCTGCCCGACCTGATCCGGGGCAGAAATGTCCAGCCCGGCATGGCCATGGGACTCTGGCCGGGAATGCTCCACGGATTCATCGACCAGTCCCTGTTTCGCGGCCATGCGCCATGGACCTTGCGCCGCCACCGACCCGACCGCGCTCCCGGAAGACACACCACTTCCCCGGCGCCATCGCTTTCTTGCCACGGACCAATGGTCATCGACCGCGATCGGACCCTCTTTCTGGCGGGGGTCCGTTATCGGGAGAACCAACCCCCCCATGTCCGCATTCAACGTCCCGCGACGCCCCAACCCTCCTCGAACCAGACCGAGGTCCAAACCGTTGACCATCCCGAACACCACTATTGCCCGGCGGGGGTTTTTTCTTCTTCCTCCGGGCCGACTTCCCGGATACCGCTGCGTTCGCACCGTTGCCTTCATTGCCAGACCTGCTCGATCAAGGATCCCGACACGGCGATCTTCTGGCAACCGCCCGAAGGGGGAGATGGTCCACACTATCAAACATTGTAACCTGAGCCTCCCGCAAAATTCGACCCAACATAATCGAAATGTTCGTTCGCTCACGACGAGCAGCCTGCCAGCCCCTTCCTGAGTCAATCGGCCTCCAACCGACCACCATACGCTTTTTCGAATTTCATTTTGCGTGTCTTCTGCAGCCGTTCAGTCCGTTTCATAGGTCACCTCGCTCCCCCTATGGAAACCGGACAAATCATTTGCTGCCGACACGCGGAATATTTATGATTGACATCTTTGCAAATATTTTCTATCATCTAAAAATTGATAATTATACGAGTGTTGACGGGCGCGAATCATACCAGGATCAATAGCAATCACATTGCTATTTATCTTTAGATTTGCGGCTTTTGCAGGATCGACATGGTTCTGCGGAACCATGATGATGGAGCCGAATCTTGAAAAAAAAATTGATGGTTAATCTGACATGGGGCCCCAGGAATAAGAACGCTGAATTTCGTGTGGACGCAGCCGATTTGGAAAACGCCTTACGGATTCTCGTTGGACGAGATGAATGGGGACTATTTAAAGGGAATATTCAATATAAATGGAAAGCTGACGCCAACAAGAACGTAACCTCCGTAAATCTCATGCCAACCTATACCATCACCATGCCAAGATGGACGGGATACACGCGACAGCCACAGGAATGTAAAGACGCATGGGATATAATGTGGCGCGCCCTTTACGAACATGAAGACGGCCATCGCAAAATATTTGAGCTTGGGACAATGAATCTTGTTTCAGGCCTGGAAGAAATTGAGTCACAAACATCTGTAAATGTAGATAATTTTTTAAAAAGAAAGATACAAGACATGCAAAATGAACAAGATCAATTTGACAGGGAGACCGATCATGGACGTTCCAGAGGGGTTGAGCTTACGGTCACGGATCATTGCAGGAAGAAGGAACCAGATCGATAAATGACTGTCGTACATTGACTACGGCAGAACAATGATACTTCAAAAATCAGAAAGGGAGAACAAGTATGCCAACTCCAGGGCAGGAATTAGCCAGTATTGATTTTGAATCAATGATTGGCGGACCGCTGATCGCTGTCATCAATGCTCAGGCACAATCCGCCATGACGACGGTCAATTTCATCAAAGAAGTGGGATTCAAGAAAAAAGATACAGAGGATACCGCTGGCGGCGATACCGGTACGGCAGACCCGATTTACGTCTCGTTCAAGTATCCGAAGGAACTGATACCGTACCAACCCGCAACGCCCGGCAGTGCGGGTGTTCCTGGAACTCCAGCGGTGCCCGCCGTATACGAGACGCAGGAACTCAAAGTCCCCATATTGACCATGCTGCCCATCCCCTACATCCGCATTGATCTTGTGACCATCGATTTCAATGCAAAGATCAACTCTGTCGAATACCGGAAGACAGACACAAACCTCAAGGTCGATGCATCACTTGAGGCAAATGCAGGCTGGCTGTGGGGATCTGCAAAACTTAAGGTATCGACCGCATACCAGCGATCAACACAGCAAGGCAGTTCAGTAAACCGGACCTATTCCCTGGCGATTCATGTCAAGGCTGTGCAGGACGAAATGCCTTCCGGAATGGAGAAGATACTTTCCATCCTGGAAAATGCAATCACGTCCAAACCGGTACCCCAACCGGCTTAATGAGTGATCGATGTGAACCACTGATTTCAAGTCGGGCACGATTTGGATACAAGAGACGCAGAAAAGCATTAAGGGAGAGGACGCTTGCCAAATCTTGGTGACTATATAGGGCAACTCTTGTCCGAGATAACGATTGCCCGCATGCAGGCCGACCTTGAAGCGGTACGGGTGGCTGAACTGTACGCAAGCCATCCGTACCTTCGTCACATGCCTGTACCCCATTTTCGTATGCCAAATATCGAAATGGATCTTCCTGTGGTGATCAAGGCCATGGAAGAGCCTGCATCAGGTGCATATCCCCGCGGCGCACCGACGCCAGCGGAGATGAGAAAGGCTTTTGATGCCGTTCTGGCTGCGGAACTTGAAAAGGAAAATATCCGCATGACTCCAAGGCTCAAGGAAAGACTCAAGTCGGTGCTTGACGAAAGGGGGGGGGGACTCCTCCGCCCGACAGAGATTGCAGTGGATGTCAGCGATTTGGCCGACGAACTGACCAAGGCGGTAACCCGTAAGATGACGGAAAGTGAGTGGCGTGAAGCAGGGTTGGCACCGGAAAAGGTGAAAGCACTGGAAAAAAGAATGATGACGCTGGCAAGAAATGAGTTCATCAAATTGAGAAAACCGCCCGAGCGCCTGAAGGCACTTGTGACGACAGCTGAAATCCGCGAGGCAGGGCCAAGTGAAGTCATGACGCGGTTTCGGTTGAAAATCACCGAAGAGGCGTTTGAATGGACCACCATCGAGTCAGAAGGCGAGAAGAAAAACCGTCTGATCCCCGAATAGGTCAGGAATATGCTGCGTATTGTAAATCTTGAAGAAATCCAGGGTTTGCTCCTGCGTATTCCTTCACTTGTCAATCTCCAAGAAAAAAAAGATGCCACTTTTGTTCCTGAAGTCAAACGATGGCTCAATGATGTAGAGAAGATTTTCGAAAACAATCGCCTCGCGATTGCCGGACGTATTGCAGTACTACGAGCTGAACTGATCTCGGCCGAGGCCGGCATATTGCCTGCAAGAATCGTTTTTCATGGTCGGCCAACGGCCCGAAAAATAAGGGATGCAACTGCGGCTGCGGCACTCCGTGAAGCCAGCGGCATCATTCCGCCTGTCATAGAAGAAGACAAGACAAGGTTTGACGGAGCGGAACGACTGGGACGCCAGCTCGTGGCCCTGGCCAGGGCAAAGGGGATCCCCACAGCGCAATCCAACATCTTCGATCATACAGAAAGGTTAAAGATTTTATGGCAGTTGTTTCGCAACGACCCCGATATAGCTCCAGGCACGGTAACCATGGAAGGACTTGTAGGGCCCCACGATGCGCTTGTAATCCTTGACCGCACGTTGACGAGAGACGAACCTGGATACTCGACCGTATCGATTCCCCGTTGATGGCGAGGTGCCTCGGACCGGAGTGTGATCATTCAACGCCACTCCCGGCGACAATGGCTTTCCGTATCCCACCTGGAGCCACATGCAAACCCTGGCGACAATGGTCTTCCTTTACTCCAAATCCTGGGTCAGGAACCGGCCCAGGGTGATTCGCGCCAGGGCCAGGGCTTCCGGACGAGGCGTTCCCGATGCAAGGCGTTCGTCATAGAGGAGACGCACCAGCATGCGATCGTAGCGGGTCAGTTCGTTGAATCGGCTTTTGTCATTGAACACCGATTGATCGATGTGATCGCTGTCATTGGGCAGCCCCATGATCTGCGTCAGTTCCTCCACCACGCAGGCACGGATGACTTCTCGCGACAGATTGGCGGGGATGACGACGATGGCGGCGCGAATCTCGTCTTTTTTCTTGAAAAATTTGGCAAAGCAGGTCGCAGTGGCCATCATCCGCGCTACCTGGGAAGAATCGTTGTCGAAATAGTGGCGGATCGACGGTTCTATTTTTTCCCGCGGGACGAAATAAACGATGACATTGAGGTCGCGAGTGTTGAACCCTGGGGCGACCATCCCCGCACGGCGCATTCCGGCGGAATAGACAAGGTCGATGGGATGCCGGGTCAGCCGGTGGAGTTCGCCCACATGTTGCCGGATCTCGGCATCGAGAAAATCAGGGGCGTCCCCCTGAATTCCGATGCGCAGCGGGTTTTTCCATTTGCGGACCCGGGGAAACCGTTCCCCGGTATATTCATTGCCGAAGGCGACACGGTCAAAGTGGACCAGCAGGTCCTCCAGCTCCGGAGTCGTCGTCATTCCCAGGAGGAAAGGGACACACGCCATCCAGACCCAAAAGGAGTTTGCACCTTGCGGCGAATGATGTTTTCCCTTCCCGGCAAACCGGACAAACCTTGATCGATGGATGCCGTTCATTATGGGCTACCATATCGGGCAAAAAGAAAGTAGGATGGATCGGGCCAAACAAATCCTGATTGCCACTTCCTCATCCAGGATCGAGGAGAGACGAAAGAGACGATGGCGCAAGACGAAAACCCCTTCATCGAACCGCGATACGGCCTGTCGGACAAGGATTTCAACCGACTGGCCCAATTCATCCAGGGCGAGTGCGGCATCCAGATGCCGCCCTCGAAAAAATCCCTGGTAACCGCCCGACTGCAAAAACGATTGCGTCTCCTGAAGATGGATTCGTTTTCCGAGTATGTCGATTGGGTTCTGGACCCTCGTGCCGCGGGACAGGAACTGATCAATTTTATCGACATCATCACGACCAACAAGACCGATTTTTTTCGCGAACCGGGTCATTTCGACTATATGACCAAGGAGGCCCTGCCCGATCTGTTGAAACGACACCAGGCCGGGATTCGCCGTCCGGTCCAGATCTGGAGCGCTCCCTGTTCCACGGGTGAAGAACCCTATACCATGGCCATCGTACTCCTCGAATTTGCCGAAAGCCAAAGAATCCCGCAATACAAAGGACAGATTCTCGGGACCGACCTTTCCACCCGGGCCCTCAAGCATGGCCAGAACGCCGTCTATGACATGGATCGTGTCGCCGAATTGCCGGTGGTCCTGAAGAAAAAATACATGCTGCGCAGCCGCGATCCGAACAATCAGAAGGTCAAGATGGGGCCCGAGCTGCGTCAGATGGTCCGATTCCAGCATTTGAACTTCATGGACGGGAGTTATAACGTTTCCCAGACCATGGACATCATCTTCTGCCGCAACTGCCTGATCTATTTCGACCGTCCGACCACCGAGGCGATCGTCAACAAACTTTGCCGGCATCTGGCCCCCGGAGGATATTTTTTCGTCGGCCATTCGGAAACCCTCAACAATCTGAAGGTCCCCCTGGTCCAGGTCGCCCCCACCATCTACCAGTTTCCCACGGGTTCTTCCGCAAAGGGCGCGGCCCGTTCCTGAGCGGGGCGTTTGCCGGCGTCCGCGAATTTTTCTCAAAGAGATCGTTCTGGACGAACAGGTCGATTTTGGAGAAAATGGACAAAGGTTTCGTTTTCCATTGAAAGGCATGCCCATGAAATTCATCGATCCAAGGATTGATTTCGCTTTCAAGAAAATCTTCGGCAGCGAGGATGCCAAGGATATTCCGATCAGCTTTTTGGAAAGTCTGATGGGCCTGGAGGGTGAGCGAAGCATCGCCGAGTTGACCATCCTGGATCCTTTCCCGGCCCCGCGCCTCAAGGAACTCAAATCCTCCCTCCTCGACGTCCGTTGCAAGGACCAGCGTGGCGCTTCCTTCATCGTGGAAATGCACATCGAGAAGGTGGAGGTGGACGGTTTTCTGAAACGCATCCAGTACAACAGCGCCAAAAGTAAACATTACTCCAGTCTGGATCAGGTGATCGTCGTCACCATCACCGATTTTGTCCTGTTTCCCGACTTCGATCACTGCGTTTCCTGTCACAAATCTTATGAAACCATCACCGGGTACGCTTATTTCGACGATGTTGTTTATTATTTCATTGAATTGCCAAAATTTGCAAAAACATTGGACCAGTGTGCCGGAATCCTGGAAAAATGGATCTATTTCATCCGCCACGCCGAATCCCTGGATTGTGTTCCCGAACAACTGGATCTTGCGCCATTTCGCCATGCGTTTGAAAAAGCCATGATGGCCAACATGACCCGGGATGAACTGGAGTTGTACGACAAGGCGGGCATGGCCATCACCGATGCCCGGGGGCAGGTCGAACCGACATGGAAAGAAGGGTGAGTTGAACACCTCCGCCGCCACGGATGCCACGGACATTCTTTTCCAATGGCCATCGATTTGTCTCGGGAGTGGTCGCACCCGACTTCTCGGGGTGTTCGGCGATCCGATCGCCCACTCCCTTTCGCCGTTGATTCATAATCTGTCGCTGGGACTTCTTGGACTGGACTACCATTATCTTCCTTTTCACGTCCCGCCGTCACGCTTGCACGAGGCCCTGCTGGGATTTCGTTCCCTGGGGGGACGGGGATTCAATGCCACCGTCCCCCACAAGGAAGCTCTGCTGCCATGGATGGACGAACTCTCTCCCACGGCCATTCGCGTCGGCGCGGTCAATACGGTCGATCTTCAGGACCGGATCATCGGCCACAATACCGATGCCCATGGTTTTCTTGCCGCACTCCGTGAAGAGGCCCCGAAGCCGGTCACCTGTGGCAAGGTCCTGGTGCTTGGCGCGGGTGGTGCGGCGCGCAGCGTGTTGTCCGCCCTCCTGGACAGTGCGTTTGCCCCCATCTTTCTCGCCAATCGGACCGAAGAACGGGCCTGGCAACTGGCCCGATTTTTTGCCCCTTTCGACCAGGAACACCGCATCCATCCCATCCCCCTGAACATCGACCGAATTCCCTGGAACGAACTGTCCCTGCTCGTCAATACCACTTCGCTCGGCCTCGAAGGTGAAACAACGCTTCCCGTAGCGCTTGAACGTCTCCCCTCCGACTGCCTGGTCTACGACATCGTCTATGGTCCCCGGGGCACCCCCCTGACCCGATTGGCGCAACGGCATGGGCTGCCATCGATGGATGGGCTGGGAATGCTTGTCCATCAGGCCGCGGCGGCGTTTCGGATCTGGACCGGACACGAAATGCCCGTCGCCGCCGTCGCCGCCTTCCTGGCACGGAAGAACGCCACATCATAAGCAAAAAAAGAGTTCACCAAGGATTGATTGTTGGCGTGAAACTTGCGTTATTCATTCCCGAACAATCGATCTGTCGGATTTCTTGACGTTTCGCAACCGCGATCCATGGGTACCTCTGGGAAACGGAAATGCGGACATGAACAAGTGCGTGGAACCAACCATGAACAATCAACGATGCCCTTCCAGGATCGTCCCGAGACGGATATGGCCGATTCTGATGATCCATCTGGTGTCGGTACCGTGCTGGGCCGGTCCAACCATCGGAGAATCATTGGTCCTGGGGGCCGAAGCGTTGGGGCAGGAACATTTGGATCAGGCGATCGAACAATTTGGTCAGGCAATCGAAACCGGGAGCGATCGACGAGAACAGATGGCGGCAGCCTACGAAGGGCGTTGTGCGGCGCGGTACAAAAAGAGTCTGATCGACGCCGATACCGATTTGACCCGGGAGGCGCTCGAAGATTGCACCCGGGCGCTTGTCAGCCAATCGGATCACCAGCGCGCCTGGAGGTTGCGGGGAACGGTTCATTTGACCCTCGGCGATCCGGAACGGGCGCTGGAAGATTTGAACGTTGCCCTGGCACTGGCCCCCGAGGATCATCTGACTCTGCAAAACCGTGGGCTTGCGCTGGCGCGACTGGGCCGGACGGAAAAGGCCGTCGCCGATTTCGACCGCGCCATCAAACTCAAGCCCGGACATTCCTGGAGCTTCTACAATCGCGGACGACTCCATCTGGCCCAGGGACTTCACGAAAAGGCCATCGACGATTTCAGTTCCTTCATCCGTTTCCGGCGCGATTATGAACCCGCCTACCTCCATCGTGGTCGTGGTTATTTGGCAATCGGGGCCTACCAGCAGTCACTCGTGGACCTTTACGAATCCCTGCGCCTGAAACCCGAGGGCAATGGGGAAGCCCTTTTTCTTCGTGGCATTTCCCTGTATCTCCTGGAGCGATATGACGAGGCGATCGCCGATTTCGAGGAGGTGCGCCGTCTGGATGATTCCGATGCCACCAACGCCCTGTGGATGTATCTGGCAAGGGAACGACTCGGCAAACCGGGACGGGACGCCTTTGCCGGAATCCGCGATCTCAAGGAAGATCGGCAATGGCCTGGGGTGATGGTTTCCTTCATGATGGGGCGTGGCGAGGTCGATGCCGTTCTGACCGCCGCATCTGTCCATGCCCCGCCCCACGGACAACCCGGAGAAACCGAAAACCTGGCGCTGTTTTTTCTCGGAGAACTGGAACGAATCAAACAAAAACCGGATCAGGGAAAGGTTTGGTTTTCACGGTTGCTGGAGAAAAAACCAGGCGCTCCGTGGGTCCATGCCGCCCTCTGGATCACCCGTGAAACCAGGCCGGAGACGGTGCATGTGGCAACACACCCCCCTTCCACCTCCGCCGTCACGCCTCCCTTCATCATCGACCCCGAGGGTTCCAATCATCCACCTGGAAGGGCCGTGGAAGAACGAGAGTTGCCTCCCCCTGCCGATTCGCAGGCATTTGTGGGACAAACGCCGACAGTGCGACCCGGTGCTCCCCTGACATCGGGAACGCCAATGCGTTCGCGCATGACGGCCCAAGTCCCTGGCAACAGTGATGACAATGGTTCCGAATGGATGTCACGGGAACCCATGCCGCCGGTTCGAGGTTCCCTGGAATCCATGGGACAGAGTTCGTCTGGAATCGTTGCCCCCAGCCAGCCCACCCTGCCAGTCCGTCCCGAAACCCAGGGGAAACCAAGGCGTTCTCCTCATGTTCCCGGGACCTATGCCTTCAAACTTGCCGCCTACGAAAACAGCGAACTCGCCGACCAGGCGCTCGCCGAACTCAGCCGTATGGGCCTTCCCGTCTATCTTCAGGATTTCATGGTCCAGAACCATACTTATCTGAGAATCTGGGTCGGCCCTTTCAAAACGGAGACCCAGGCCAAGGTGGCCTGGAAAAAGGTCAGCGCCATTCCGGGAAAAACGCCAAGCGCGGTTCGCAAACGTTGAGTCGCCCCGGAAAAGGGGGATCGGATCATGGCCTCGGGGGAGGGGCTTGAAACGTCGATCCACCCCAAGGTGTCTTTTTGACTTGTTCGAAGGACATCATGTTCCACCCACGTTCATCCCAGGAAGACGCCCATGTCCGAACATCCCTTGAAAGAAACCAACCTTGCCATCATCGGCGGCGGCAACATGGCCACAGCCCTGATCCAGGGATTGATCCGGTCGGGAATGCCGGCGGATGCCATCCGCGTCTCCGAACCCGATCCCGAACGGCGGCGAATCCTCGCATCACTTGGGGTCACCTCCTCGAACGACAATGCCACTCTGGTGCGGGAATCGTCCCTGGTGGTCATCGCGGTCAAACCAAAGGTCGTGCCATCGGTACTCAGGGAAATCGCCCCCTGCCTGGAAAAAGAGGCCCTCGTCGTTTCGATTGCCGCCGGGATCACCTGTGCCACACTGAGTGCGTCTCTTCCTCCTGGTCAACCCGTTCTTCGTGCGATGCCCAACACCCCGGCCCTGATCGGAGAAGGGGTTACCGTCGTCTGTCCCACAAGTCATGTCGGTTCACTTCGGATCCAACAGGCCGAAACCCTCCTGCAAACGGTGGGAGTGGTCCGGATGGTGCATGATGAATCCCTGATCGATGGTGTTACCGCCCTTTCCGGTTCCGGACCCGCCTATGTCTATCTGATCCTCGAAGCATTGTCGGATGGTGGCGTTGCCTGCGGGCTTCCCAGGGATCTGGCCGACCTTCTGGCGGTACAGACCCTTAAGGGGTCGGCAGCGCTGGTTCAGGAGACCGGCCTTCATCCCGGCGTCCTGAAAAACCAGGTCACTTCCCCCGGCGGCACGACGATTGCCGCCTTGCGGATTCTGGAAGAAGCGGGCCTTCGGGGCATTCTGATGCGGGCCGTCGCCGCCGCATGGCAACGATCCCGGGAACTCGGAATCCCATCCTGAAGAAAACATGCCACCCAGCCATCGAGAATCAACCCCGCGAACCCTTCGAATCGTTGCTTTGGACCGTGTCGGTGGAGTACAAAATACCGTTCGGATCATCCAGAGGACATCGAGGCCCGTCGCCTTGAAGTCTCTCCATGTGCGCATGTGGATGTATCGGAAACAAAAACAAGGAGAATACATTTCATGGGGCTATCCGGTTCACTGGCCATTCTGCTCGACTTCATCCTTGGCATCTACACCTGGTTGATCCTGATCCGGGTGTTGATTTCCTGGGTCAGCCCCGATCCGTACAATCCCATCGTGCAGTTTCTGATCCAGGCCACCGAACCGGTCCTCGGTCCGTTTCGCCGATTGATTCCACCGATCGCCGGACTTGACCTTTCACCGATCGCCGCCCTTCTGACGGTTCAACTTGCGCAACGCCTGATCGTGGGATTGCTACGTGGAGGTTTGGCGGGAGGTGCCTTGATGGGGTTCATGGGAGAACTTCTCGCCTTCACCCATCTGCTGTTGACCCTGTACATGCTGTTGCTGTGCGTGCGAGGGGGATTTCATTTTCATGCCTGGTACACCTTCAAGAAACGCCGCCCCATGGGATTGAACCTGCACCATCCCCTGATCCGGTTTGTTTTTCAGGTGACCGAACCGGCGATCAAACCCTTGCGCCGATGGGCGCCCACGGTTTCCGGCCTGGACATCACGCCATTCATTGCGGTGATGATCGTTCTGGCGGTCCTGTCGTTCCTGCAACACCTGGTCCTTGTCATCTCCACCGGCAGCATGAGTTTTGGAGGATTGCCCTCATCCCAACCCATGCATACCCAGATTCCTCTCGATACTCGGATGTGACGATTGGCCATGGAAGTGGGAAAGTGGCGTGGCGCCGACGATTATCTCAGGGTGTGCGTTCAACCGCGAGCCTCGCGGGAAGGGGTTACCGGATTGCGTGGCGCCGAGGTTCGAATCGCCCTGAACGCGCCACCGGTCGATGGCGCCGCCAATCAGGCGCTGATCCGTTTTCTTTCCCGCGAATTGAAAATCTCCAAGGGACAAATCACCCTGGTCTCCGGGGAAAAATCCCGCAGCAAGCGGCTCTGTCTTAAAAATGTTCCCAAGGAAAAAATGATGGCGTTCTGCGTCAAGTGGGGACTTGATCCTGACTGATAAAGAGAGGGGCGTCCGCGGATCGGTCGAGGCCTGTCCGCGGGCACCCACTTTTCTCAAAGAACCCCTTCAACCCATTCGAACAATTTTGATTTGGGCATGGCCCCGATCTTGGTGGCTTCGATCTGTCCTTTTTTGAAGACGATCAGCGTCGGGATGCCACGAACACCGTATTGGGCCGGGGTATTGGGATTTTGATCGATGTTCAGCTTGCAGACCTTGAGTCGCCCCTTGAACTTGTCGGCCATTTCCTCAAGAAAGGGTCCAATTTGTTTGCAGGGTCCGCACCATTCCGCCCAGAAGTCCACCAATGCGGGCAGTTCTGATTGGAGGACATCCTGTTTGAACGTGTTATCGGTAGTTTGAATGATTTTATCGCTCATTTTCTTCAGTTGCTCCTTCAGGGATCGCGGGAAAACGTCCAATCCGCGCCACGGTAATCGTCCCTCTCCCATATTGTCAAGACAGGCCGTTGTTCCCTTTGACAGGAGCCTCCTTTCTTCACTATGATGCAGCCATCTTGGTCACACGTAATGCGCGGTTAGCTCAGTTGGATAGAGCGTTGGCCTCCGGAGCCAAAGGTCACAGGTTCAAATCCTGTACCGCGCGCCAATCGAAGCGTTGGAACGCTTTCCGGGGTGCCCCTTTCTGTTCCAGCAGGCAAATGGTGATGGGCATCACCTCTTTTTGAACAATTCTTCCAGCATGCGGTCCGCTTCTTTCCGCACCTTCTGTACCGGGCGTTGTTCTCGTTTTCCATGTGGGCGTGTATCGGATATGGTCGATTACGATTCCCTCTATCACCGTTTTTTTTCCCACCCGGAGATGGTGGCGGATCTGCTTGAGAATTTTTTGGATCCGTCGCTCCTGTCCGGGCTG
>JADGCV010000003.1:116643-155101 GCA_015228815.1 Magnetococcales bacterium
GGAGGTCGTGAACATGTTGGCAAGAAATATTGAAAAATGGGAGAAGGATATCGAATGGAAAGGACGCAAGGAGGGACGCAAGGAAGGACGCCAGGAAGGACGCCAGGAAGGACGCCAGGAGGGACTTAAGGAGGGACTTAAGGAGGGACTCAAGGAGGGACGCAAGGAAGAAGCCGCAATCATTCTTCTCAAGTTGATTCGCCGTAAATTTGGCCAGGTTCCCGACTGGACCAATGAAAAGGTGAAGTCGGCGGAATTGGAATTGATCGAACGATGGAGTGACAATTTCGTGTTCGCCGACGCTTTGGAGGATGTTTTTTCATCCTGACCGGTTCCTTGTCAAAGAAGTCTCCGGGGAAAGTCGGGGATGGTCAGGCCGTGGCCGTGGTTTTCATCCCCCATGTGGACGTGTACCGGATCAAACACGTCCACTTCCATCACAAGTCTTCCTCGTCCCCCTTCCTGATGGCCTTCTTGTAGTGATTCAGAAGATCAATGGCAAAGGCTTCCGGTGACATTCCCTTGATTGCCGCATGATCGCGAAGGTTTTTTCGGATGATACCAAGGTTTCCGGTTTCGGCGAGTAGGGCGTAATACAGCACCAGCAGGGATGCCCCTTTGCTGATGAATTCCACTACCGGTTGTTCTGGGTCCTTGAAGACATGTTGCATGATCGCCAGGACGATCTGTTTGTGGGCAACGAGTTCGTCCCGAATGCGCCCAATCGAATCGATACCGATACGCAGATAGATTTCCACCAACGAATCGACGAAACGGTCCTTGAAGACAAGTTTGGTCTCGTAATGATCCGCAATCGTCCGATCCAGACCACGGACCACCGAATCGTCCAGAATGAACGCCTCCATCGCCTTCATGAACAGCACCTGCTTCGGCTCATCGAGCAAGATGCCTTCCTGTACCCCGCGTGTTTCCACGCTCAATTCCGCCTCGGCACTTCTGGTTACAGGTTCCGTCGTCCCTTTCGATGCGGGCCCGGGTGATTTCACAGCCGGTTCCGGGGGGGGGGCAACGGTTTCGGGGACTTTCGCGACCGGTTCGTTGGATTTTTTCCCTTCACCCAGGGCGACCGTCCCCTCCCGGACGAAAAATTCCTTGATGCGAACGAGTTCATCGTCCGCTGTTTTCAACAAGTAGGAAATCTGCGCCAGCTTGTTGGCATGCCGTCCCGAATGGCCCGCCTCGCGAAGGTTCGGATCGAATACTGCCTTCACCTCGGACCAGGAGTGTTGCAAAACCGTTCGCAGTTCCAACTGTACCTTGAGGGAAGAAAACCGTCGATATTCGATGCGCTGATGAAATTCCGGCAACAATGAAAGGGAAAAACGGTGCATGTTGATCCCGAGCGGATCCAGGTCATCCCCATCGGCAAAGGTGGCGTGCTCCAGGATGAATTCCTTGCGCAACACAGCGACTGCGGTATCGATGTCGTCATTGAAAAACATGACCACCTTGAGGACAATAAGATTGACGACATCCTCGATCCGGGAATACGCCGGCTCATTTTTTGCCAGAAGGTCTTTCAGCTCTTTCCTGGACATTCTTCTGCTGTCGATCGAACTGAAGGGCAAACCGGAATTGATGAAGATTTCCTTTAAATGGGACAATAAAATTTCACTGAAATTTTCGTATAATTCGTAACGTTCGTCATAGAGGTCAAGGAGACTGGATGAATCGGACGATGAAGGAGCTGGATGGATCGTGTTCCGGGATAAAGCGCTCATGGCACACCGACAAATAGGACCAACCGGATCATGATAAATGTGACCTTTCAGGCAAACCAACGCAGGAATGGAGTGCGTCCCTTGTCTCGTGCCATTCCGTCGGACCCGAAACGTCAGCTCGACTGGATACGATCGTGGCTGTCTGAATGTTCATGAAGAAGCCTCCTGGATCATGCCACAAGGTTTCGAAACGGGCAACGGCGTATCTTGAGCTTAAGGATGTCACGCGACACCAAGAAAAATTCGATCAAAAAAATCAGCGTCAATCAAGGATGGACAGCAGGTTTTCAGGGGGACGTCCGACAGCCGCCTTGAATGCGGTGACGGCAATGGGGCGTTCCAGAAGTTTTGGAAATTCGAGCAGGGCTTCAACAAGGGCATCGTGGGAAAGGTTGGGGTCATCCAGTTTGTTTTCCTTGTATTCCGCCTCTTTTTGCCGCATCAATTGTCTGGGATGAAGACGCAGTTTGTCCAGAATATCCAATAATTCTTTTTTTGTTGGGGGGTGGTTCAGATATTCGACCACGTTGGGATTGACCCCTTTGGATCGCAGCAGGTCCAAACCCGCACGGGATTTGCTGCATCGGGGATTATGGTAGTAGGTGATTTCCATGTCGATCGACTTTCCTGATGGCCGCATACCGGAAGGAGACGCCTCTCCGGAAGAACAAGAACATTGAATCGCCAAGCGTTCGTCATGTTTGACTAACATTCTCAGGCTGTTTGCGCAATGGGGTACGAGGAAAATCGGCACGAAGGATTTCCCGGCGGCGTTTGAAAAGAATGATTCTTGATGGTAATCAACCGGGAGGAAGATGTGGATGCAAGGCATGCCTCCGAAGGGCATTCGCCCTTGCCGGAGGAAGCGGATTTCCAGGGCCGACTGACGTGGGCCCGAGAGGTTTTGGGGTTGGGAGAGACCGTCACCCGAATTGCGTTGAAGGACCGAGTCCGGGAGCTGCTGCACCGGTGGCATCCCGATCATGCCCGGACCGACCGCCCCCTTCACGAACGGCAAACCCGGTTCATTCTGATGGCTCGGGACATCATTGGGGACTATTGCGATCATTACCGCATTTCATTCGCAAGCGAGGAAATCGACAAATACCTTCCGCCTGACGAATGGTTCAAAAAACGTTTTGGAGATCATTCTTGATGAACGCATCGACCCGGGGTAAAGAGTCTGGCGGCGGACGGGACAGCAGGGAGGCCAACCGCCTCAAGGCTGCGGACATCAAGAAAATCTATTCTGTATTTGGCCAGTTTGTCACATTGTCACTGGGTTTGGGTACGGTTTCTCTGCGCCCGGTCCTTGAATTGATCCGCAAGGACCGACTTCCGGAGGATCCCGACCGGATTGGCAGGATGATTCCCGACCTTCTGGTGGTGATGATGAATCCCGGATCCTCTCATCCTCTGGATCCGCACTACCAGCCGCGGCATGCGACGACACCGGAAGAAATCGATCCCCTGGGAGAACGGATCCCAACCCGACCCGACAACACCCAGTACCAGATCATGCGCATCCTGTGGGCCCGAGGGCTTGGACATGCCCGCGTTCTCAATCTGTCCGACCTGAGGGAAACGAAAAGCACCCGATTTGTCGCACTGTTTCAGGATCTGGAGCGGTATCCCAAAGGTTCGGCCCATTCGCTTTTTTCTCCCGAACGTACCCGGGAACGAATGATCCGCATGGGACAGGGGGCCGACATTCCCGTCCTGGTCGGATGGGGACGTCATCCCGGACTCCTGCCTTTGGCACGTCAATGTCTGGACACGCTCGTTCCGGAGCGGATCATCGGTGTTGCCATTCCCGGGGCGCCCGGATTGTATGCCCATCCCAGCCCCATGATGCAATATGCCAAGGAAGCCTGGGTCGAAGCGATTCTGGCCATTGATCATCCCTGGCACATTGCATCCGCCAATGACTTGGTGTGAGGGGCAACATGACCGATCTGACTCAGGAATTATTGCTGGAAGCGACCCGGATCATCGTCGAGGCGGCGGATCCCGAACAGGTGATTCTCTTCGGCTCCCACGCCCGAGGCGAAGCGCGGACCGATTCCGATCTCGATCTGCTGGTGGTGGAATCTGCCCCCTTTGGCCCGGAGCGCAGCCGCTACCGGGAGATGGCGCGGCTGGAAAGGGCCATGGGGCGGTTTCCAGCCCCCACGGACATCCTGGTCTACAGCCGAGAGGAAATCGAGCGTTTCCGGGATGCGACCTGCCATCTGGTCCATCGGGCCTTGCGGGAAGGGCGGGTGCTGTATGAGCGACCGTGAAACCGCACGCCAGTTGTTGACGATGGCAGGCAAGGTATGATGTACCCGGTTTTTTCCGTTTCCCGACCGCTACCCGCCCCGCCGGGGTTGGGCCAGATGCAGGAACAGGAATCCGCCGATTCCCAGAAAGAACAGGACCGGCGCCCAGGCGGCCACCATGGGCGGCAGACGATTGCCCAACCCCAGGGCTGTCGCCAGATCCACCATCACGAACATGATGAAGCCCAGCACCAACCCGAAAAAAAGCGCTCGCGTCAATCCTCCCTGGCGCGGCAGGCGCAGCGCGAACGGAAATCCCAGCAGGATGGCGGTCATGGTGGTCAGGGGATCGACCATTTTTCGGTGGAAGGTCATTTCATGACTGGTCGTATCCACCCCTTCCTGTTCGAGGCGCGACATCAATTGCCAAAGTTGCGGCAACGACAGCGCCGCGGGTTCGGGAACCGAGGAGCGATCCATCCGCACCGGTTCAAGATTGACGGGCCATTCCTTGCGCAGGAAGGGTTCGGCGCTGGCCTCCGGTCCGAAATGATAAAGGGTGCCGTTGCCGAGGAACCATCGGCCATCCTGATAGGAGGCGCTTTCGGCGTCGATACGGCTGACCAGGCTGTTGTTGCCATCGAAACGAAACACGCTGATCTCTTCGAGTTCGAGGCCGGTTGGATCGGCCTTGGCGGCATGGACGAGCTGGCGACCACTGCGTAACCAGAAACTTCCCGAACGCGACTGGGACGCGAGAAACCGACCGGTGATCTGGTTTTGCAGATGCTGTTCGGCCTGATTGCAGCGCCAGACGATCTGTTCCTGGAGCACCAGATGAAGCCCGGCAATGATGAATCCTCCCATCAGAAAAGGAATCAGAATACGGTAGAGCGAGACGCCACTGGCCCGCATGACGGTGATTTCGCTTTGCCGACTCAGGGTTGTCAGGACCATCATGGCGGTCAGAAGGGCAAAGGAGGGGAGGAGCATGGCCAGGAAGTTCGGCAGCCGGCTGAGAATCATCAAACTGATGTCTTCCCAATTGAAATTGACCTTCTGGGAATAGCGGCGAACGCTTTCGATCCCGTCGATCAGAAAGAACAATCCCATGAAGGTGCCGACCACACGCAGGAACGCGCCGAGAAACAGCCTCAGGAGGTATTGGAACAGGACAGGCATTCCGATCAGACCTCCTTGGGCGCGCGCTGGACACGCAACACCATTTGCGGCAGGGATGAGAGAAACTGCGCCAGCCACACCAGGATACGAAAGGAGCCGTCACGCGCCGTGTGGATGGTGACGTACACCGTCAACAGGGCCATCATGAGGTTGGGTATCCAGTAGCCCGCGCCCGGGAGGACCAGACCTCGGTGGACCGCCGCCTCGCCGAAGGAGAGCAGCATGAAATGGACGAGCAGCATGATCACCGCGACGATGAATCCATAGGCGCGTCCTGTTCGATGGGACTGCTGCAATCCGAGGGAAACGGAAAAAATTCCCAGAATGAACCCGGCAAAGGGAAAGGCGAGGCGGCGATGAAATTCCGCCGCCGCCTTGAGTGATTCGTCCGGCATGTCGAACCTGATGGAATGAATCAGCTCGCCGAGACCCATTTCCTTGTGTCCCGATTTGCGCGATTCTTCCTTCAAGCCAAGGGAAACCCCCAGGTCGAGGGTATAACTGGAAAACCGCAACTGGCGGTATCGGCCTTCGGGCAATTTTTCGTGGCGGCTGCCCTCCTCCAGGAAAAGGACCGATTCTTCCGCGTCCCGGATTTGCAATTGTCCGCTGCGCGCGGTCAGGGTGACCGTTTCGTGGGGCTTGCGTTCATCGTGGATCAGCACCCCATTCAATAGTCCACCATTCTCCGATTTTTCGTGGATATAGATGGTCAATCCCGGGATGGTCTGGTTGAAGGTCTGGGGTTTCAAGGCCAAGGTGGTCGAGGAGAGCAAGGCATTGCGCAACACGGCGAATTGATGAAAACTCCCTGGAACCCAGGTCATATTGAGAATGATGGTCAGGATGGTGAACAGGCTGACCAAGATTGCAATGGGGAAGAGGATCTGGTACAGACTCACTCCACTGGCCTTGAGCACGACCGTTTCACTGTCCTGTGAAAAACGGCCCAAAGCCAGAAGAATGCCGATCAACAGTGCCATGGGGGCAACCGATACCACGAATTGGGGCATGAGCCAGAAAATCATGTCGCCAAGGACGCCAATGGCCACCCCCTTGTTGACCCAGAGATCCACCAGGTTGAGCACCCGGGGCAACATGATCAGAAAGGTCAGCACGAACAGGACCAGTGCCGAGGAAATGGCACATTCCATGAAAATGTATCGGGAGAGTCTGTAGCGTCGGATCATGGCACCGCAGTCTATCATCTTTTCCATCGAAATGCCTGGGGATGAAACAGCCTCGGAAAAAAAAAAGGATGCATGGTGATGAAGAACGCTTCTGTCGTCGTGAAACTGGTTGCCGATCCGGGAGTTTCCTGGCCCTGTGACGCGGTTGCGATCGGAATCCATGACAATGGCAAACCCCAGGCGGCCCTTGAAATGATCAGTGGCGACTGGATGAGCGAAGTTCAACGGATTTTGTCTCTGGGATGGATGCGTGGCAAGGAGGGAGAAACCCTTCTGCTTCCGCTGGATGCCGAGACCTCGGGACCGGGGCGTCTGCTTCTGATGGGGCTTGGCAAGGAAAACGCCATCACCCCTCGGACCCTGGAAAACACGGGCGCCCGATTGATCAAGGCGGCGCGGGCCCATGGGATTGCCCGGCTCGGATGCCTGATTCCCCGCGACCGTCACCATGGCATTTCCCGCAAACGCTGTATCGAACATCTGGCCCTGGGGGCATGGAACGGCGATTATCGTTTCGACCGGTTCAAGACCAGGGACAAGGACAAGGATCATGATCGGGACGACACCCGGGAGGTTGTGCTCGAACTGGCCGTTTCGGAACGCAAGAAAGATCGTCTGTCGCAAAAACTTGAACGGCTGCGTCATGTGTACGAGGGGCAGACCCTTGCCCGGGATCTGGGCAACATGCCGGGAAACCTTCTGACTCCCGAAGAGATGGCCCAGGAGGCGCGTCAACGGACCCGGAACCTTTCCATTGCCGTGACGGTGTGGAACGAGGACGCGCTGAAGAAAAATGGCATGAACGGAATCCTTGCCGTCGGTCAGGGGAGCGTCCATCCACCCCGGCTCATCATCATGGAATACCGTCATGGTGGAGACCGTCCGCTCCTGGCCGTCGTCGGCAAGGCGATCACCTTCGACTCGGGAGGCATTTCCCTGAAGCCGGGGGCCAAGATGGAGGAAATGAAATTCGACATGGCCGGTGGCGCCGCCGTCATGGGGTTCATGCAGGCCATCGCCGCCATGAAACTCAAGGTCAACGTCGTCGGTCTCATTCCCGCCGCCGAAAATCTCCCCTCGGGCCATGCCCAGAGGCCCGGCGACATCATCCAGACCGCCAGCGGTCAATGGGTCGAGGTGATCAACACCGATGCCGAGGGACGGCTCATTCTTGCCGATGCCCTTCATCACGCCAAATCCTTCGCCCCCGACATGATCATCGATCTTGCGACATTGACCGGGGCGTGTGTCGTGGCCCTGGGGCACGAGGCCAGCGGTCTCATGGGGTACAACAAGAAACTGTTGCGCAAACTGGGCCGGGCGGGACGGCGGGTCGGCGAACGGCTCTGGCCTCTTCCCCTCTTTCCCGGCTATCAGGAACTGCTCAAGTCGCCCGTCGCCGACATGAAAAACGTTGGCGGACGCGATGCCGGAGCGATCACCGGCGGATGTTTCCTCTCCCGATTCATCGATCGAAAAATTCCCTGGGCCCACATCGACATTGCCGGAACCGCCTGGGATCCTGGGAGCAAGAAGCCTTCCCAACCCAAGGGGGCCACCGCCGTCGGGGTGCGTCTTTTGTGCCGGTTTGCCGAAAAGGAGCTTGCCTGAGGTGGCGCGAAAGGATCCGGGGGCGACAGTGGTTCGGTTCTACCAGATGCCCCGGGAGGGGATGGAACGGGGCCTCTTCAACCTTCTCGGTAAAATATACGCCCAGGCCATCCGCTCCTGCCTCGTCGCCGCCGATGCGACCCAGGCGGTACGATGGGATGACCTGTTGTGGACGGGGCGGATCGATTCCTTTCTGCCGCACGGCTCCTGTGTCGGGGACGATGCTTCCGTTCATCCCATTCTGCTGTGCCTGGAACCTTCCGACATCAACGGCGCCACCCTTTTGATCCTGGTCCATGGCCGTTTCGCCGAGGAATTTTCACGGTTCGACATGGTCCTCGATTTCGTTACCGATCAGACCCCCGCCGGATTGCAATCGAGTCGCGATCGGTATCGGCGCTATCGCGACGCCGGCTGTCGGATGGAATATTGGATTCAGGAACCCTCTTCGGGTTGGCAATGTAAATTCAAGAGTCCCGAGACCATTCTTCGGGAAGGTTGAGCCATCATGACCATACGACATCTTAAATTTCTTTTCAATCCATCCTCCGTTGCCGTGATCGGCGCCTCGAAGCGACCCGGTTCCATCGGTTCCCTGATCTGCCGGAACCTGCTTCAGGGAGGATTTTCCGGTCCGATCATGCCGGTCAATCCCAAACACGAGTCGATCGGTGGCATCCTTGCCTACCCGAGGATCGAGGATCTCCCCAAGGTTCCGGACCTGGCCGTGGTCTGCACCCCGCCGGTCACCGTGCCCGACATCATCGCCCGCCTGATCGCTCGCGGCACCCGGGCGGCGATCATCATTACCGCCGGCTTGCAGATGCATCTGGACAAGGACGGCAACAATCTGCGTGAGGTCACCCTGAAACTGGCCCAGGAGGGACGCATGCGTCTTCTCGGCCCCAACTGCCTGGGGTTGATGGCCCCCAATGTTGGTTTGAACGCCAGTTTCTCCCATATCCAGGCCCGCCCCGGTCACATTGCCTTCGTTTCGCAGTCGGGGGCCATGTGTACCGCCGTTCTGGATTGGGCCAATGCCCAGGGGATCGGTTTTTCGCATTTCATCTCGCTTGGAGACGCCCTCGATCTGGATTTCGGCGATGTGATCGACTACCTCGGAAAGGACTCCCGGACCCGGGCGATTCTGTTGTATATCGAATCGATCCAGCAACGCCGTGATTTCATGTCTGCTGCCCGGGCCGCGGCGCGCAACAAGCCGATCCTGGTCATCAAATCGGGGCGGGCGCCCGAGGGCATTCGTGCCGCCGCCTCCCACACGGGGGCATTGGCGGGGTCGGATCAAGTTTTCGATTCGGCCATTCGCCGGGCGGGAATGCTCCGGGTCTACGAAATCGACGAACTGTTCGCCGCGGTGGAAACCCTTGCCCGCGCCAATCCGGTCCGGGGCAACCGACTGGGAATCATCACCAACGGCGGAGGCATCGGCGTCATCGCCGTGGACAGCCTCATGGAAAAAGGAGGGGTCCTGGCGCAACTGAAACCTGAAACCGTTCAATCGCTCGACGCGATCCTTCCCTCGACCTGGTCCCGGGCCAATCCCATCGACATCATCGGCGACGCTTCCGGAGAACGTTATGGCCAGACCGTGGCGCTCCTGGCGGCAAGCAATGATGTCGATGCCCTGCTGGTCATGCACTCGCCGACCGCCACCGCCGACAGCACCGAGGCGGCCCTTGCCACCATCGGGGCCGCCAAACGGTTCAACACCAACATACTGACCTGCTGGATGGGGGGCAGCGGCGTTGCCGCGGCGAAGGAGGCCTTTCATCGCGCCGACATTCCAACCCATGATTCCCCGGAACGGGCGGTCACTGCCTTCATGCACATGGTGCGGTATGCCCAAAACCAGGAAATGCTCATGGAAACACCTCCTTCGGTATTGGAGGAGTTTTTTCCTGCCACCGCCACCGCCCGGCTCGTCATCGAAAACAATCTGGCCGCCGACAAGGAACTCATGAGCGAGGCGGAATCCAAGGCGGTGCTGTCCGCCTACGGCATTCCCACGGTGGAAACCCACATCGCCAAAACTCCCGATGACGCCTTTGCCATCTCCAGGGAGATGAAATTTCCCCTTGCCCTGAAAATACTGTCGGAGGACATCATCCACAAAAGTGACATGGGCGGGGTCGTTCTTTTTCTCGATTCACCCCAGGTCGTCAAATCGGCGGCGGAATCGATGCTCAAACACATCCGCGAAAAAATGCCCCATGCCCGTATCCAGGGATTCACGGTCCAGGAAATGGCCATTCGTCCCGGATCACATGAACTCCTGGTCGGAATGAGCACCGATCCCATTTTTGGCCCGGTGATCATGTTCGGACAGGGAGGAACGGCGGTCGAGGTGATCGGCGACAACGCCGTCGCCCTGCCACCATTGAACATGAATCTGGCCCGGGAACTGATCGCGCGTACCCGGGTTTACAAACTGCTCAAGGGATACCGTGACCGCAAGCCGGTCGATATGGAAGCCTTGTGTACCCTGTTGATCAAAATGTCGCAGCTGATCGTGGACATTCCCGAAATCGCCGAACTCGACATCAACCCGCTCTTCGCCGATGAACATGGTGTCATCGCGGTCGATGCCCGAATCCGCATTTCCACCGCCGGTCGTTCGGGAGGGGTGGTGGAACGTCTGGCCATCCGTCCCTATCCCAAGGAACTGGAGGAAACCTGGTTTCTGCCGGGTCACCGACCGGTGCTTCTTCGGCCCATCCGCCCCGAAGACGAACCCCAGCATCATGAATTCATCTCCAGGCTTTCCCCGGAGGATCTGTTTTTTCGCTTTCTCTCGGTGCGCAAAGCCCTGCCTCATGCCGAGATGGCTCGATTGACCCAGATCGACTACAATCGGGAGATGGCGTTTATCGCCTCGGTCCGCGACCCCCTGAGCGGACAGAGAGAAACCCTTGGCGTCAACCGGATTTTTCTCGATCTGCACCGGGATTCCTGCGAATTTGCCATCGTTGTCCGCTCCGACATCAAAGGGCAGGGGCTGGGCCGGAAACTGATGGAAAAAACCATCGACTATTGCCGTCTTCGTGGCATCCGGGTCATGGAGGGACACGTCGATCCATCCAATCATCGCATGATCGAGTTCGTCAAAGGATTCGGTTTCTCGGTCCATCACACCCAGGACCATGACCTGATCGTGGCCCACAAGGAAATCGATTGATCCTGCCCCGATCCCAGGCCTGGCCTGAATGTTGGAGCGATGGTCCGGGGTTCCCCACCCCCTTCTTCCGGGAAGGGGAACCCGCCCGAGGGCCTGTTCGTGCCCCCCTAGACCAATTTTTGCATGGTTCGGATCAGACTGTCTGTCGTTCCGTCCAGATATTGGTCGGCCATGGGATAGAGCATTTGTTCTTCCTTGATGTTGTGTTGCCGCATCATGATCACCAAGGTTGAAATAACACGAGTGACCCCGTCCAGTTTATTCTGTTCCATGGCCTGGGCCATTTGGCCAATCAGGCCCGACATCTGACGGTGCTCCATGCGCATGACCATGGTCGGCCCCTGGGTCATTCCCGTGGATTTTTCGAAGGCGGGGAAAAATATGTTTTCCTCCATGCCGAAATGATGATCCATCCCTGTCCTGAACTGGCCAAACAACAATGCCGCTTGTGTCACATCGTTGGCTTGGGCGGCCTGTTCCAATTGACTGAACAGTTCGTCGCAACGCTTGTGATCGGCGCCGAGAAACTCCTGGATGGACCTTGTCGTCCTCTTGGATGGGGTTCGTGTCATGATGTATTGCCAAACCGGTGGACCCAATTGCAAGGGGGACCATTCAAATGCGCCCCAGAACCGACCTTGAAAATAGTCGAGCAGTTCGACACCCTTGTTGTCAAGTTTGATGATGATTCCTTCTTCGGGGTTCAGTTTTTCAAAGCGGGTTTGCAATAATTCGGTAGCCTGGGGTATCGTACTGCCCACAAGATCGATTGGATGTTCCATGGTTCAATCCTTGATAAAGTGTGGAAAAAAGAGGGCTTGATTGCGCCATGTATCGGCGGCAATCAAAAGGAATCGTCGCGAATCGGCATCTGTGTCGGAAAGGAAGATTACCATTGGAAATCATCTATTTCACCCTGGCCGGTATCTTGCTTTATTGGATATCCGACGTTATCGTGCGCCACATCGAACGCAAACGTGGCGCCCTTTTGCCCAATCGCAGCCTGGTTTTTTTCGCGATCATCCTGGTCCTGACCATGGCGCTTTTCCAGACGATCCAGACCCTTGTCCCCACCGCCACCGATACCGGACAGGCGCCATCCACAAGCCCGAATGATCCACTCAATAAAAAATAAACCGATTGGCCGCACCATCGAAACCGATGACCAGCGACGTACTGGTCCTGGTAACGATCTGCTTTTCTTCCACGTAGTCGAAGCCTTCGCTGCGGTTGCTGTCACGCATGCGAATGCTCAGCCTGTGGTCGCCGTCGGGTATGGGATATTTGGCGTAGACATAAGCGGTCCCGTCGTCCTGGATTCCTGGAGGGGGAAACGTTTTGCTGGCCAGGATGTTGCCATCCAACAACAGTTCCACCAGAAGCGGCGCGCGCTTGCGGGAACACTCCTTGGGTTTGCGCATATTGGGAGCCAGACGTTGCAACTCCTCGCGACTCCTTTCGCGACACGCCTCCATACGCTGGGCTGCATGCTTGAAGGCAAGTTTCAGTTCTGCCCGTCCCGGCTCCAGATAATGATAACCCGGTGAAACGGAAAAAATATAAACCAGGGTAAAAAAGGCGGTATAAAACACGGCCTGCAAGGGCCACTGAATCGACCTAGGCATGATCAACATCCTTGTCTCTGGCAACAAGCTCCTTGTGGAACGCCTCAAGTTGTGCATCCAACGCCCGTCCCTTCCCCTCCGCCTCCCAGAAGAATCGAATACGACCGCGGTCGGTGCGTTTGACGAGACGTGGTTCGCGATTTCCGGCAATGCGTTCTTCCGTCAGGAAGTCACCAAGGCGATGATAGCAGTCTCCCTGGCGGCAACCGGTGACCATCACCCCGTCCGCTCCCTTTTTCAGGACATAATCCAGGAAGGAGGGGGGCAACATTCCGGTGCAGGGAAGCCTGACCACGCCGATGCGGGACACGTCATGGACGGTGGGGGTGACGCCATGATCGCAACCAAACACCATCAACCGCCCCTTGCCACTGAGTCCCGCCATGGCCTGGTCGGTTTTTTGCCGCAACAGGTCCAGGGACAAACCGGGCATGTGAATGCCGACCTTGAGCGCTTCTCCAGCCAGACGAAACGGGTTGGAGGCGGAACAGGAGCCTACGCAAATGCCACAGGCGGTACATAATGATGGATCGACCGTGGATTCGAACTGTTTGTCTCTGCCATCGGTGCGCGGACGCATGGTGGCCGCGCCGAAGGGACAATCCCGGGCGCAACCGCCACATCCCGTGCAGTGTTCCACCATGACGCTGGCCGGAGGGGCCTCCCGCCTGGGAGGCAACCACGGCAGCAGCAGCAGCAACAGGGTGGTCCCCAGGGAGAGCCCCCAGGCCCACCCCGGTCCCAACCGGTCCACCACCGGATAAATATTCAGATAGAACCAGTCCAGGTTGAGCACGAGTGGCGATTGCGACAAATTGGCCGGTGCATGGCTGACCGCCGGTTTGACGAGCGAAAGGATCAACAATGCCACCGTGGTGCCAATGGTCAAATCCCGCGGTGGCATGAAATCAACCTTGCTGATACGACTGACGTGGGTCCACAATAAAAAAACCAATGCCACGGGAAGCCCCAACAGGTGAAGAAATGCCATAAGGGTAAAAAACCGGTCCGTCACCTGCCCTGGCAGAAAGTTGAAGATCATGGCACTGGGAATGACGGGAAGCCAGTCGGACATTTCCGCCGTGGCGATGGCCACATATTGGGCCAGCATGTCCCATACCAGCCAATAGCCGGTAATTCCCAGCATGACCACCAACCACAGGGTGGGAACTCCGGTGAACCAGGAAAACCAGCGGACGCCACGATATCGATCACGACCGAATTCCCGGAACAAATGCAGAAAAATGGTCACCACCGCGGCATCCGAGGCATAACGATGCACGCTGCGCATGACGCCAGCCAGCCACCATTGATCATTCGTCATGTACGCGACCGACGAATAGGCCCCCGTGACACTGGTGTCGAAGAAGATGAAAATATAGATGCCGGAGACCAGTACGACCCAGAAAAAATAAAATGTAAGCGAACCAAGATGGTATAGAGGGTTTGATCGATTACCGAAGATAATGTTGAGCAACCCTTCCATCCAAAGGATGATGCCATTGCAGAGTGTGCGAAAAATTTTCATTGGAGATATTTTTCTTTATTTTTTTTGTGATTTGACGAAGACAAGACCGGCGCCATGATGACGGATCATCATGAGCGCAAGGTACGTCTCACCTCCCGAAAAAGCCAGATGGCGGTGCCAAGAATAATGCTCGCCCCGATGAACAGGCCGACAAACAAGGAATAATCAAACCGATAGGCATTCTGGTTGGGATCGTAGGTCGTGCAGAAAAGGCGCACCCGGCGGACCAGATCCTCCATTACCGAATCCTCGCGACGGGGTGTGCCGAGGATCAATTCCTTGAGCGGGTCAACCAGCCATGGCAGCTGGATGATCTCTCCATAAACCTGCTGATGGATCACCCCATCGGCGTTGACGACCGTGGCCTGGGTCATGTGATCGAACCCCTTGGGGGACCGGACATAGCTGAACCCGACGTTTCGTGTCAGCCGTTCCACGGTATGGGCATCGCCACTCAGAAAATGCCAATGTTCATCTTTTACCCCTTGATGATCGGCAAACCAGGCCATGGCTTTTGGATTGTCCACCCGGGTATCGAAACCGATGGTCACGACGGTGAAACTGTCCACCCCAAGGGCTTCTCGCGCTTTTTCAACCATGTCTGCCAGCGAACGGGTAACTGTGGAACACGTCTGGAAGCAGCTGGTGTAGACGAAACTGATGACCAGAGGTTTTCCCTTGAACGAGGCCAGACGAACCGCCTGTTCATGACGGTCAAGGAAGGAATAATCTTCAAGAGGTTTGCCCACGGCGTTCCGACTCATCGCCAAGGCTCTTTCGACGTCGAAGACATCGTCATTTGCGGCATTTGCCGTCAACCAGGGAACCGTGACCAGCAAGACCAGCCACACCCAGCGCGATAAAACACCGTCCATGATCGTTTTCATGTTGCCCAGGGTCCCATCCGGCCATCGAAGGAGGCAGCGACCAGGAGCACAAACAAATGCACCAGCGAGGCGCGAAAGTTGGCCATGGCCGGAATCGGCGTGGGGTCCCAGGTAAGGATGAGACTCCTGGACAGGAAGTATCCCCCGCCGATGACGGCCCCTGCCAGATAGAGCCAACCCAGACCAAGGAAAAAGGGGACCAGGGAAACAACGACCAACAGGGTCGTATTGGCAAGGACCACCTTGGCGGCCCGCATCTCTCCGGCGACCACCGGCAACATGGGAAGATTGACGGACTGGTATTCTTTTTTCAACGCGATGGCAAGACTCCAGAAGTGGGATGGGGTCCAGAGAAACAGAATGAACGCCAGGGAGGCGGCCAGAGGGGTCATGTCGGGGTCCACCGTGGCGGTACCGGCCAGGACGGCAAAGCTGCCGGCCAAACCACCGATGACGATATTCAACCATGTGCGCCGCTTCAACCAGATGGTATACACCACGCCATAAAAGAAAGCGCCCAGAAACACGTAAAGCGCCGCGGTGGCGTTGATGTAGCGCCAAACCGCCACCACGGGCACAACCAGCAACATGGCAAAAAAGAATAGCCACCATGGGGAATGCGGGAGCTGCCCCGATGCGAACGGGCGATTGTGGGTGCGCGTCATGCGGGCGTCAATATCATGGTCATGGTAATGGTTCAAGCCCCCGGCCGCTCCCGCCGACAGAAGGATGGCCGTCAACAATAAAAACACCTGACCCGCGCTCGGAGTGCCACCCGCCGTAACCGCAATTCCCATTCCGGCGGTCAACATCATCGCAAAACCGATACGGAGCTTGAGAAGTACGAAGACCTGCCTGGCCAAGATTCTCATGGTGACGACCATCCTCGAAGATAGAGTAAACTGTAATAGATTATCGCTTTTTTATTAAAGATTGTTTGTTTTTAAATAACATAAGGCAATCACCCATCTTGATTCTTTCCTCTTGGGCAAACAAGTCCGTCGGGGGTGGGGTGACCCCACCCCCCATGGAAATTTATCCGAGCTTCCAGAGTGAAGACAGATATTTTGCGTTGATGAAGAAGTAGACGACAAAGGACAGCAGGAATACCAGGGCCAATACGAAGGTTCCCTTGGCTTCGGTGGCCTTGGCGCTGCCGGTATCTTCGATGGGGCTGAGTTCCAGCTTGTCGGGACGTTCCACCGTGTAGCTGGAGGCCGCCAACGGAAAGCCAAAGCTGGAGAACAAGGTCGCGCCATTGTCCAGGCGCTTGCCGAAGACCAGAGAGCCGACGGCGATGAGGCAATAGGAAGCGCCACCCACCGCGGCGAGCAAACCGCCGAATCCAGCCAGGCCCATCATGGTGATGGCGGTACCGGCAAACTGAAACTGGAGGCTGGCATCGGCAAAGTTGATGTCCCAGTGCCGACGGGGAACGCCCAGGGTGCCCGCGCCGAGCATGAAGAGGATCAACATCAACATTCCGGCGGTGAAAATGTAGGGTTGCCATTTGGCCAATTGCGGCAGGATGAGCTGGCGACGGAACAGGACCGGAATCAAGAAGTAGGTAATGGCCATGAATGCGAGCGTCGTGCCTACCGCGACGGTGGCGTGAAAATGGCCGGGGACGAAAATGGTGTTGTGAATGATCAGGTTGATCTGTTCGGTACCCATGACCACTCCGGTGATACCGCCGATGAAACCGAAGACCATCAGGGAGAGGAACATGCCGGAGAAAACCGGATTTTCCCAGGGGGCCTTCTTGAGCCATTCGAACAAGCCGTTGTTGAACCCTTTTTTGCGCTGAGCCACCTCGATGGCGCCGGGAACGGTAAGTCCGTGAATCATGCTGGCCAGAACCGCCAGATACATGGCATAACTGGTATTGAACACCTTCCAGGTGGAACCGATGCCCGGATCGACCAGGAGGTGGTGGGCGCTGGCAAGCTGCAAGAAAAGAATATAGAGCAGAAAGGCGCCACGGCTCACTTTTTCCGACATTGGTTTGGCGCCGAAAACGATGGCGGCGATGGCATACCACACCGCGACATGGGCCGAGACGTTGATCTGTTGGGAAGAGTGTCCCATGCCCCACCAGATGACACGATAAATGGCGGGATCGATGTTGCTGATCAAACCAACGGACCACAGAAAGGTGGGGATCAGGATGACCGCGCCCGTGGCGATCGTGAAAATGGCGATAATGGCGGCGGTGACGGCGCCGAAGGTCACCAGGGGGACGGAGCCGTCATAGGTTTTTTCGTCCTTGGCGACCACCAGCGTCGCCAGGAAAATAAAGCAACCGATCAACGCGCCCACGGCAAAGAGGATCAACCCCAGATAGAAGATCGGCTCCGCCTGCATGGGCACGTAGGAGGTGAACATGACGCTGGAATTGCCCCGCAGAAACGCCACCATGGCCAAAATGGACCCCAGCAGCATCAGGACAAAACCGATCCAGCCGATCATCGGCGTTGCCGGACGACACCGCAGCAGCGTCGAAGAGGCGAAGTAGAGTACCGCTACCTCGAAAAAGATGATCCAGAACAGCAGGATTGCCGTTCCATGCAGCGTCAGCGCCATGTAAAACGTCTCCGCATCCAATAAATGGATGCCGGGGGCGCGGGTGGCGGCCACCAGGAGACCGAAGATGCCACCGATCAGGAGGTAGACCACCCCCAATACGGCATGAGCCTTCATCAGAGACTCGGCCGATTTGTGAAAATACAGGCCCGAATCCGGGCATTGTCGAAACATTGCTACAGCCATTTGACAGCTCCTTTGGAATCAAGTCCTCATTTCACATAAATCTTGCCCAACATGGCATGGTGGCCGATGCCACAGAATTCGTTACAGACAACGCCAAATTCACCCGACTGCGTCGGCGTCATGGTAAACACCGTTTCGTATCCCGGAAGAATTTGCATGTTCATGTTGACCGGTTGCACGGAAAACCCATGTTGCACATCCAGTGAAGAGACATGCATGCGGTAGCTTTTGCCTTTTTCCAGTTCGAGGATGGGCCACCAGTCCCAGGTGCGACCCACCAGGTACACATCGCTGCCCTGGGGCGGGGCCACCACGGGAATTTCCGCGCTCCCTTCCTTGCGTACCGTATACTGGTCCACCATGGCCTTGGCCTTGCTCTCAAACGCCTCGGGGGTGACCTGGTAGGCTTCGTTGGACAGGTTTTGATCGCCGTAGATGTGCCAGTACGGCATCCACAGGAAAAGCACCAGACACCAGATCAAGGCGATGGCAATCCACATGGCCTCGATGGTGTGCAATTTTTCGTTCCACCATACTTTCGTTGCGGGGGGCATGATACTCATGGACTCGTTCTCCTTCCTTGGTGTCGCTCTATCGGGCCAAAGGTATGTTGACGACCTCGATGATGCCCCATATGACGTACAAAACTGTGGGTGATAACACACCTATAAAGAGAAGAAGGAACGGGTTGTCAAGAACTCTTTGCATAAACGGTACCTCGATACCAGTATCTTCTGTTTCTTTTTCCATGATGGCGCCCTCTCTTATGTTATAGAAATTGCATCTGACTGTTTGAATTCAAACCTCAGTTTCCGGAAAGACTACCAAAAAGCGATCCGTGCGGCATACGAAAAGAGGAGAGAATTGATCCGGATCAGGTAGATAGTAAAAAGACTTGTGGCAAAAGGAGTTACATGGAGAGCAACCGTTCAGGGACAGTGCGTGGCCATCCACGACAGCCGCATTCCGGGGAATCCGGTCCGCTTGCGCGACCCGATGGTCAGTGGCTGGTTCCCGAGGAACGGTTTATTTTGTTGAAAACGTTATATTTTCCAACAGGTTTTTTCATGGGAATACGTTTGACCTCTTCCAGGGTGCCGCTGTCGTACACCACGAGCGCGCCATCCATTTCCCAGATGCTCAACAGGGCATGACGTCCATCCTTGGTGAATTCGACGTGCGCCGCGGTCTTTCCCGGGGCGGGACGCAGCGTTTTGACAATTTCCAGGGTGGATTTGTCGATGACATGGACCGAATCCTTGTTCGGACCCAGAAAAACATCGGCCCAGGCGTAGGGGGTGGCTTCGTGACTGCGCAGGAAGAATCCAGGTCCCAACGTTTTGATGCGCTTGATGGTTTTCCATGTGTGCAAATCGACGACCGTGATTTCCCCCTCTTTCAGATTGGGGCTCGCCATGACGGTGGTATCCTGGTATTCCCAGGTGATCCCGGAGGCCAGATGCGGCATGCCGGCGATGTCGATCCGGGCGATCCCGCGCCCGACATTCAGGTTGACCACCTGTCCCGAAAGTCCGCTGCGGGAGGCGCCGATTAAATGATCATAGTTCTGGTCGAAGAAGAAATCATCCAGGACCGATTCCAACACAATGCGACGGATGGGAAACGGACCCTTGGCCACCGGGCGCTCTTCACCCGAGGCGGCCTGGAAATCGTGGGTGGGGGCGGTCTCGACCGGACGCGCCTTGTCGTTGTAGGGAATCTCCCAGATTTCGGGCAAATCCTTGAGCGCAACAATAAAAGTATTGCGTGGCGCGGCGGTGTAGACGGCGCTGGGACGGGAACTTTTTCCCTGGTCATTGACGATGGGAATCATGTGTACCAGGGACAGGTCCCGTGCATCCAGCACCACCAGGGTATTGGGCAGGGTATTGGCCGCCATGATGTAGCGGCCATCTCCGGAGACAGCCACATTGCGTGTGTTGATCCCAACCCGTATTTCACAGGTCACTTGCAGACTGAAAAGGTCGAACTGGCTGATCCAGCCGTCGCGTGACGCCAGGATGGCGAAACGTCCATCCGGGGAATATTTGATGCCGCCGTGCAGGGCAAAGCGTGTGGGAAATCGATGAATCGGTTCCAATCGGTCGCCATCGAGCACGGTGGCGTGGTGATCACCCGCTTCCACCACCATGAACAGATTCATGGGGTCTGCCGCATGAACCGGTTGTCCCGGCAGACCGGTTCGATCATGATGGACGACATGACTGGCCTCGATGGCCGCCTGGTTCCAGGAAACCGGAGTGGAACGGGGGGTATAGATGAATGTCACCAGGGATTGGATGTCGTCCGGGGACAGTTTTTGGTCGAAGCCGGGCATCTGGGTGGCGGGACGCCCTTTGGCGATGACCGCGATGGCCTCTTTTTTCGGGAACCGTTCGAGATTCTCCGGCAGCAGCGCCGGTCCCATGGCCCCCAGGCGGTCGATGTGATGGCATTGGGCGCAATGTTCCTGGTACAGGTCGGCGGTTTCCCGAGGTTCTCCGGCCACGGCCAGACCTGCAATCATGAATGATACCCCGAACGATGGTGTCAGCCTGAATAGATTCATGATCATATCCTCAAGTCTCCGACGATTTCTCCATCCGTAAGGTAACAACCGGGATCTTCGTTCCATGGGTCGCCTGTCGATTGGCAGGCCCTGACCCGCGTGTTGCCACCGCAGATGGACAGATAATGGCAACCGTGACAACGTCCTTTGACCGGCCTGGGTTTCTGGCGCAGTTGTGCCAGAATGGGGTCGTCGTTGTCCTGCCAGATTGCGGAAAAAGGACGATTGCGCACATTGCCCAGACTGTGGTGACGCCAGAAAATGTCCGGATGGACCTCTCCCCGTTCATCGATGTTGGCGATTCCGACCCCCGACGCATTGCCTCCCCACTGGCGCAACATTTTTTCCGCCCGATGTACCAGGTGGGGCCAATGATTCCGCACCCAAAACAGAAAATAGACCCCATCCGCATCATTGTTGCCGGTGACGATTTCACGCGCCGTCCCCGACTGGAGATCGTCATGACTCAGCGAAAACAACCAGTCCATGGTCTGTCGGATGGCCTGGTGGTCGGCGTCGGTGTCGCGGTTGGCCCATCCCCGTCCGGCATAGTTCCAGTGGGAAAGGTAAAACCGGTCCAGTTTTTCCTCGGTCATCAATTGAAACAATCCCGGCAAATCGGCGGCATTCTCCCTGGTCGGGGTGAAACGCAATCCCACCTTGACGCCCTGATCGCGGCAATTGCGGATTCCTTCCAGGGATTGGTCGAATGCTCCATCCACACCACGCATCCGGTCATGATTGGTCCTCAGGCCATCCAGGCTGACGCCGACATAATGAAACCCAGCCTCGGCGATGCGTCTGGCCTTTTCCGTGTCCATCAACGTACCATTGCTTGACAGTCCGACGTAGAATCCCAAGGCCCTTGCCCGTTCGGCAATGGTGAACAGGTCCGGATGCAACAGGGGTTCCCCGCCGGAGAGGATCAGGGCGGGTACGTTGCAAACCTTCAAATCGTCAAGCACCTGGAACATTTCGCGCAGGGAGAGTTCTCCATGAAATGTTTTGTTGGCCGATGCGGCGTAACAATGCGCGCAGGAAAGATTGCATCGTCGCAGCAAATTCCACACGACCACCGGGCCGGCGGGACGTTTTGGAGCGGAAGGACGTCCTGGTCGATCCGTGGTGCCGGGTTGCATCAGACGACGCATGAATCGGGTCAGCCGGAACATGATGAAGTCTTTCTCGGGGATTGGATGCGCAGGCCGGTCTTTTTGAGAATGCGTGTGCTGTGCAATACCTGGTATCCCTGGTGATCATTTCCGAGGATCTCTGCCAATGACGATACCTTGGTCGCCACGGCGTCGTGGTCGGGTCCATGAACCATGACGAACAGGTTGTATGGCCATGTGGGCCGATGGCGTGGTCGTATATAACAATGGGTCACAAAATCGAGCGTTCCAATGAGTTTGCCAAGCGCGGCAACCTTGTCGTCCGGCACGTCCCAGACCGACATGCCGTTACCTGTCAACCCCAGACGATAATGGTTGGTTGCGGCGCCGATTCGTCGGATCCAGCCGCGGGCGATCATCCTTTGCAGCCGGTCCAGAAGTGTTGTGGTCGTCAAACCGATCGTTTCCGCGACGACCCGATAGGGTTCGGAAACCAAAGGAAGGCCTGTTTGCGTGGCGGTGATGATGGCATGGTCGATGGCATCGGGTTTTGCCGTGGCAGGAGACGTGATGTCCCTGACGGGCAGGGGACGGGTGTCGATATGGCCATCGTCGTCGAGATGTACCTGAAAGCCCAGACGAAATTCGTGCAGTTTGGGCAGGTCGAACACGGCAAGGCCGGTCAGGGATTCCAGGCGGGTCAGGACTGCCCTGATTTCATGTTCATGTTCCGTGGCCACGACGAACCACATGTTGAGTTCGTGATCACGGGCATAGTTGTGGGCAATTTCGGGTTGGGCGTTGACCAGGGTGGCTACGGTGTCAAAATCCTGGGACGGGACGCGCATGGCCGCCAGGGTAAGGCCGCCTCCCATGAGCTCCGTATTGAAAAATGGACCGAAACGGGTCAGGTATCCGTCGTGAAGCAGCCCAGTCAGTTTTTCGATCAGGAATACTTCGTCCATGTGCAGATGGGCGGCAACGACGGCAAAGGGATGGGGATCAAGGGGAAAATCATTTTGCAGATGATTGATGATACGGATGGCGAATGGATCCATGAAACAATCTCCGTGGACGTGTATCTCCCAGACCCCTTTTTTCTTTCAATAATGAAACCCGGAGGGTCCCTGGGCAGTTACGTCAAAATATCTGGCACCACACTGTTTGAAACGACGGCGGCTGAACAGTATCTGTCTGGGAAAAGCTGTCAAACCACAACCTTTGGTAATAATATCGGCACGATGAAGGGTCTCTTCCCGCCTTTGACCATGAATCATGCAGTAAAAATTATAAGGCCATCGGGGCAGAACACGTTTGCGCAAATAACTCAAGGAAACAAAATCGAAAGAAAGAACTTTTTCTCCCGCCTCCCGAACCATCCGGTCGGGAAGGTCCCACACCGCCATGGCATTGGCACGGTAGCCCAACTCATGGTGATGCACGATGACCCCGGCACGCTTGATGACACCCTTGGCATGCAGTTCCCGTAACCCTTCCAGGACGTCCATCTCACTCAATCCCAGGGTCAAACCAATTTCGTGATAGGGACGCGGTACAAGAGGAAAACCATTCTGCACCGCGACCACCAATTGTTGTTCCTGAATGGTAAGCATGAACTAGCGACCGATCTCGAAACCAAGGTTGATGTAAAATTCCTCTTCCATCGGCATGGAATAAACCTGCAAACGGCTTTTGCGTTCAATTTCATCGATGATCGCCTGAAGACGCGATGGCGACGCCGCCGTGATGACAAACCAAAGATTCAGTTCATGCTCACGCTCATAATTGTGATTGACCTCGTGAAAACCATTCACGATACCAACGACCTTTTCCAACTGCTCCGTCGGTACACACATGGCAGCCAGAGTGCTGGCTCCAACCCGGCGCGGACGCAAAACCACGCCGACGCGACTGATCAAACCGGCCTGCCGCAACAGACAGAGCCGTTCCAGAACCTCTTCCTCCGTGATGCCAAGCTGTTCGGCCAATGCCAGATAGGGTCTTGGAACCAATGGAAAATCCTGCTGAAACTCATTGAGCAGACGATAATCCAGGCCGGTCGTCGTCGTTGCCGCCATGATCGTGGTATCCCGCACGCTTGGGTGGCCCATGGATCAAAAACCGATTCTGTTGGCTCTTGAAGTCATGAAAATGCCACTGGGACTTTTTGCCGGCAAACTGGTCAGACGCACGAAACTACTGGTATCGAACACATCGATGCGCTCTTCGTCGCGCACCGAAACCCAAACCTGCTCCCCCCGAGGGGTGAATTCCATGTGCATGATTCCCGGTCCCGGGGTCATGGTCTTGACCACCTTCAACGTGGGAACGTCGATCACCTGCAAGGTATTGTTGTCGGGGTGGGCAAAATTGACCCACACCTGACGCCCATCGGGTTGCGCCATGGCAAAAACCGGTTGGCTGTGAACCGGGATGCGGCCAACCTCCTGCCATGACTTGCGGTCCACGACCAAGAGTTCGTGACGCCCCATGGCAGGGAGGAAAAGGAAGGAATCGGTCATGGCCCAGCCGCGCAGATGCGGCATTTTATAGACCGAAAGCCTGGGTTCACCGTGGCCGTAGTGGTCCAGGATGCGCCGGACCCCCTTTTCCCGATGCCATAAATCGATCAATGCGAAACCATCCTCGCCGAACAGGCCGGCGACATAATAACGACCGTCCGGAGAAATCAAGGCATCGTAGGGTTTGCGACCGACATCCTTGAATCGGGTGATGGCAGGACTGGCAGGGGTGCTGACATCGACAAGCCAGATTTCGTCGGCATCGAAAAGGCTGAAAATAAAACGCTGTCCCGGGACGTCGGCCAGGCCCACCACCTTGGATGGATGGCCCCCGGCATCGACCGCGGCAATATCCGCGACCATTTCCAAGGTTTCCGAATTGAAAATACGCACGCCGCCCGGTTCATAGTTGGCCACCGCCACCAGCCGCCCATCCTGGGAAATGGCCCCGCCGATGCTGTTGCCCGCCTGCACCACCCGTCCGACACGTTGACCGGTGAGCAGATCGATCTTGCTCAACCCGCCATCGCGACCAAATATGAAAGCGAAGCGGGCATCCCTGGAGTAAACCAGCGATGCATGCGACAGATCTCCCAGTTCCTCGACACGCGACAGCCTTGTTTTATCGGTGGTTTCCACGACCAACACACTTCCCGAGGCCCGTTCGATGATCACCCCCAGATCGCCACTGCCGCGAGAAGCGCATCCATGGAGAAAAAGGGACGGCAGCGAAAGGGCCAACCCAATGTAAAAACCTGGAAACGAAAGGCGCATCATCGAAATCCTCCAGATTGCAATTTTTCGATCAGCCAACGAATTTCTTCCCGGGTCAGCAATTCCTTCCATGCCGGCATGGCATTTTCCGCCCTTCCAAAGTAGACGGTATCTTCGAGCATGTCGGACGGTTTTCCCTCAAGGGCCTCTCTGGTCAACGCCGGCCCCAGACCACCTTTCATGGTCATGCCATGACAGGAGCCGCAATCCTGAAGTACCAGACGCGCCAGTTGTCGTTGCCGTTCCGGGGCCACTTCCGCAAGGGAGGAAGCCGCGCATGGAAACGACGACACGAGGAAAAACAGGACACCGATAAGGCTTCGATGGATTGCGCACAAATCTCGCTGGTCTCCTCACTCCCGCCCTTCGCACTTTTATAAAAAGGGAAAGAAACAGGGAGGCTGAACGATGATCCCGGTCCGGGAAGGGGCTTGCCCCTTCCCGGACCCATTGAATCGTTTCCGAATGTCAACACACCTTAGTAAACGTCATGCATGGTATTGTAGACATTGAATTTTCCTGTTGGCGTCACAATGACCGGATCCTTGATGACCGTTTTCAGCTTGCGTGTTTTGTCGTCCACGACGACCAAAGCCGATTTTTCACCCTTGCCGCTCCACACGGAAAACCACACCTCGTCGCCGTTCCGATTGTATTCCGGTTGCACAATCTTTTTGCCACCCGGTCCCAGGTCGGCCCATTCGCCGATGGGAAGCACTTCAAAACCTTTTTCCAGGTTGTTGATGTCATACACGGCGATGGATTGCGACGATTTGGCTTCGGTGCTGAGGGGGGTGTCAACCCACAGATTTTTGGACTTGGGATGGGTTTTGATGAACAAAGAACCGCTGCCCTGACCTTCCAGGGTGCGCACCACTTTCCATACATGGTCGGGATGACCCTTGGGGTCGGTACCGATGAGGGAGATGGAGGAGTCGCCCAGGTGACTGGTGGCCCATACCGGCCCAAACTTGGGATCGACAAAGTTGGCGCCACGACCGGGGTGGGGAATGGCGCCGACATCGATCAGCTTGACCAGTTTGCGTTCCTTGGAGTCGATGACGGCAATCTTGTTGGATTTGTTGGCCGCGGACAGGAAATAACGCTTGGTGGAGTCCCAGCCGCCGTCATGCAGAAACGGGGCGGCATCGACGGTGACCGATTCCAGATTGTTGATGTCGGAGTAATCGACAATCATTACCTTGCCGGTTTCCTTGACATTGATGATGAAATCGGGATGCTCGTGGGAAGCGACGATGGCTGCCACCCGGGGTTCGGGGTGATATTCGCCTGTATCCACCACGTTGCCGCGGGTGGAAACGATTTTCAGGGGTTTCAGTGTATCGCCTTCCATCAGCACGAACTGCGGCGGCCAATAGGACCCGGCAACGGCGATCTTGTCTTCCCAACCCTTGAATTTGGACGTTTCCACGGAACGGGCCTCAAGCCCGACCTTGATGGTGGCGACGTTGTCGGGTGTGGCCATCCATAGATCGATCAGGTTGATCTTGGCGTCGCGACCGATGACGTACAGATAGCGGCCAGAGGTCGAAAGGCGGGAAATATGCACGGCGTATCCCGTGTTGACGACGTTGATGATCTTTTTGGTGTCGCCATCGACGATCGCAACCTGTCCGGCATCGCGCAGGGTCACCGAGAATATGTTTTCCAGGTTGAAGTTGTTCATCTTTTTGGTTGGACGATCCTTGACCGGGACGATGACCTTCCAGGTTGCTTCCATGTCCTTCATGCCGAATTCGGGCGGAACGGGCGGGGGGGCCTGAAGGTAGCGGGCCATGAGGTCGATTTCATCGGGTTTCAGACCACCGCTTTCACCCCATGCCGGCATGCCGCCTGGCGAACCATGGGTGATGAACTGGGTCAGGTAATCGGTCCCCAGAGGAACCGTCAGATCCGGAGTCAAAGGCTTGCCCGTGGCCCCCTTGCGCAGCACGCCATGGCAACCGGCGCAACGCTCGAAATAAATCTGCTTGCCCGTTTCCATCTCTTTTTCGCTGATCGCGGGAGCATCGGCTGCCTGGGCCTGTCCAACAAATGATGAAACACCCGGGGCAAATGACATGGCGGCAAACAACAGACCCGCCATCAAACACGATTGTCTCAAAACACTTACCTTTTTCATCATGCATATCTCCCTAAGTTTCTTGGCCCGATGAACCCTTGATGGCGCGGATAAAGACAAGGACATGTTGTACAACGCAACACCGAATGAATTCATATTAACACGAATTTCTTGCAGGGTAGCGAAATCACGGGAAAAGATGCTTGACAAACATCAAGTATTGTTCGTTATTTGCCGCCGGGAGAAAGAAGAAACGTGATCGAAGCCATCCGCGATTTGCGAATGACCTTTGCTCAACCGTTGATCCGGGATTTGATGCACGCCACCAGGTCCCGGGCCAGCTCGATGCACCCTGGATAGCGGTTTTCCGGCTGGGGTTCGAGGCACTTGTGGATGATCCGATCGAGGCAATCGGGAATGGAGGCGGGCGTGGAGGCGGGGGGCGAATGTTCCGGAGGCGTCGCCATGGCGGGGTCGGTCTGGCCGGTGATCAACTGCGAAAAAATCCGCCCCAGGGCGTGGATGTCGGAGCGCCGGTCCGGGATATTCCCACTTCTTTGTTCCGGAGCGAGCAATGAATTCACTCTGTGCCAGGGGTGTTGGCGGTCGTCTTCGGAAATCGCCTCCAGAAGCAGGTACTGAGCGAAACCGGTCAGTTTGATTTCCTGGGTGACATCGTCATGGATGATGTTTTCCGGCTTGAGATTGCCGTGAACGATTCGAAGCCGGTGGGCATGGTCCAGGGCCATGGCCGCCTTGGCGACGATCTGGATGACCGTGGGCAGCGGCAGCAGCTGGCCGGGGGTGACATGTCGTGCCAGGCTTTGCCCCGGGCAGCGTTCCATGACGACGATTCCCTGGCCATCGAGAATCTGGGTCTCCTCGGTACGGATGATGTTGGGATGGCGCAGGGACTGGCATTGATCGGCCATCCGCCCGAACAGCGACTTGGCGCGGGAAAAGGCGGTCCCATCGGGAAACCGTTCCTGAAGGGGAATGATCTTGATGGCGACCTCGCGGTGTTGGGTATCGTCGATGCCGTTCCAGACGGTTCCGAAGAGGCCCCGTCCCAATTCCTCTTCCAGGCGGTAACGGTCGAGCAGTTCCAGTTTTCCTGGAATCAGGGCAACGTGTGGTTCGCCGTCGTCACCCGTCGCACCCGCCGATATTGTGGCTCTCATCTCGGCCAATCGTTGTCCGCAGTCGCGATATCCGGGACTTTTTTGTTCCAGATATTCAAGGATTTCGATGGATTCCGGGAAACACCCCGTCTCCGCGCAGACCACGGCCAGATGGTGGAGCATTTCCAGGGTCGATTCATCGAGCCGGCATTGTCGGAACCGTTCGAAGGCCAGGGAGAACGCCTCCTGGCCTTGCAAGGCCAGGCCCAACATTTTGTTGCCGTCCTCCATTTCGGAACGGGGTACAACCCGGTCTCGTCTCCTTTTTTCCCGGCTCGTCGCAAGGATCAGGGCGGATCCGGAAAAAAGAAACAATGCCGGACCGGTCCATGGGATCCAAAGCGAATGGTGCATCATCAGATGGATTGCGCCGATCCATCCCAAAACGGCCACGCCCATGCCGGTCACGCCACCAATGAATGGCGACAGCCACGGCATGAACAATACAAGTGCCGCGCCCACGGACACAATCATGATCCATCCCGATTCATCGGTCCATGAAGGGCGTTTGAAGGCATCCTGGTTGAGGAGGGTCGCCACTTCATGTGCCAGGAGTTCGACGGGGGCAAGCGGCTGGCCCAAAGGGGTCGGATACCGCGGGATCAAACCTGGCGCGGTATCTCCGATCAGGACGATCTGATTGCGGAAGGTGGCGACCGGGACCTTGTCTTCCAGTACATCGATCAAGGAGACCATGGGAAAGGGACTTTGCCCCTGGGCATCGTGATAGAAAAAGGTCAACATGGTATCGGAAAAGCCCCGGGAAATGTCCCATGTTCCCGGAACAATGGATCGGCCCGGCTGAAACTTGATTTCCGATGTCTGAATGTTCAGGCTTCGGGCCGCCACGCTCAATGCCAGGGATGGAAAGAATGCCTCTCCGACCCGATGACCGAGCGGGGACGAACGGACAACGGAATCGGAATCGGGTTCGACGGACAGCATTCCCAGGGCAAGCACATGCTTGGCAATTTCCGGGGGCGGCGCCTGGAGAAGGAGCAACTCGGGCATCCCCGTGGGCAATGAACCCGCTTCCATGGTGGACAGGGCGTGTTTCAGGAATTCCCGACGAAGCGGGATTCGCGGCGATGAATCGGATGTTCGGGGAATCCCCCGGATCGACAGGATGACATTGCCCATTCCGCCGACGAATCGACCATATTCCAGGGAACGATCGATTTTTTGCATTCCTTCGGCCAGTTTTTTTTCCAGGTCGAAAAGGGTTTGCGCCAATTCCCGATCGGCCCGTGACTGGAAATCGCTGGAATCGAGTTTTTTCTTTGCCTCGATGAGGATTTCCATGGCAGTTTGATCATCCTCGAAGCCAATTCCCCGGGTGTCCACGACAAGTCTGGGATTGCCAGGGGCCAGGGCGCGGATGAGTCGCATGTCATACCGCGGATCCTGGAACCCCTGTTCCATGGCGGCGAGTGAACGGGAATCGACACCGATCTGGATGATGCGCTGGGCCATGGGGCGCAGCGAAAAACGGACCCCCAGATCGTAGGTCATCCGTTCCAGGGACGCCAACAGCCCAAACCGGTCCGCCAACAGGAAACAGGTGGTCAGAAGGAGCAGCATCAAGCGGGTTTTGCTGAAAAAACGGGTCGCGGTCATCCGGAATCGTCATGTCACCAGTGGGTCCCGGGGCGGGATGCCGGTCGGAAAAGCCGTCCGAGGGGATGTTTCTCAAGGATTACCGCAAATCATAAGGCATGCCATCGAATTGAACAATGCCTGCCGCTTGGCCTGGGAATTCTGGAGGCGTCGAAAAACAATTTGTTCAATGGACGGGAAGGGTCATGGAGACTGTTTCCATGGTCTTGAGTGTCCATCTTTAGGAAAATGATGATTTCAGGCATTGTTGTCAACCGTGTCGTTTCAGGTACAGGTGAGACATGATCCGCATTCAGGAGGAAGACTTTTCCGTCGAAGAGGAGATGACCCGGCTGACCCGGGGTTTGCAGCGTGTGGGTGGCGTGGTCGTGTTCGTGGGAACGGTCCGTGATCTGACCGGCGAGGGATCCCGGGAGAACAAGGAAGCGATCGTCGCCCTGGAATTGGAACATTATCCAGGCATGACCGAGGGGGAGTTGACAAAGATCGAGCGTCAGGCAAGATCACGATTCGATCTTGAGGCGCTCCTGGTCATCCATCGGGTCGGGCGTCTTGCGATCGAGGAAAACATTGTCCTGGTGATCGCCGCCGCGGCCCACCGGGACCAGGCATTCGATGCCTGCCGCTACGTCATCGACTATCTGAAGATCTTCGCGCCCTTCTGGAAGAAGGAAATCCTTGCGTCGGGTGAACGATGGGTTCATTCCTGTCCCGGATGTATCGCGGCGGCCACCCGCTGGCACGATTTTGATGCCGTCGCGCACCGGTCGGACGGCATGTGTCGGCATGATCACCCGCCGCGCCAGGGCGCCACGACGCCGCTCCCGTCACGGGAGAGAACGGTGGACTGGAGCGGTTTGAAGGCAGGGATTCTGACTCTTTCCGATTCCCGGAATCCGGCTTCGGACCAGAGCGGCGATGCCCTGGAACAACGGATCGCCCGGTTTGGCGTTTCCGCCCCCCTGCGGCGGATCGTGCGCGATGACCGGGAGGAGATTGTCCATTGTCTCCGGACCTGGGCCGATGTGGAAGGATTGGATGTGATCCTGACGACCGGCGGTACCGGTCCGGGACCAAGGGATGTCACCCCGGAGGCGACGCGAATGGTGACCGAACGGGAACTTCCGGGGTTTTCCGAGACGATTCGTCAAGAGGGGCTGCAACAGGTGCGATCCGCCTTGTTGACCCGTGGAATCGCCGCTTTTCGTGGCACGACCCTGGTGGTGAATCTTCCGGGATCGACCCGGGGCGCCGTTCACAGTCTGAATGCGGTGGCGGATCTGATTCCACACGCTTTGAAAATGGCCAAGGGAGGCGGACATGGATGAATCTCTGGAAAAAGAGGGACGGAAGATTTCGTTCGCGGAGGCGCGGGAACGGATGCGTGCCTCTGTCGTTGCCGTATCCGAAACCGAGACCGTCTCCCTGGAACAGGCCCCGGGACGGATTTTGGCCCTGGATGTGGTGGCGCGGATCGATGTCCCCAATCATGCCAATTCCGCCATGGATGGCTATGCCGTCGTCCATGGTGACCTGTCGGGGACGGGACGGGTTCGTCTGAAGGTCGTCCGCGAGGTTGCCGCGGGGGGCTTCAGTTCCATTCCGCTTGGCCGTGGGGAAGCGGTACGAATCATGACCGGAGCCCCGATTCCTCCCGGAGCCGACGCGGTGGTGATTCAGGAGGTCTGTCGGCACGAGGGGGACTGGGTGGAGGTTCCCTGTGGCGTCTCTCTGGCCGAGAACATTCGCGCGGCGGGGGAGGACATGAAGGTGGGTGATGAACTTCTGACCGCGGGCCGGCGGTTACGGTCGGGAGACGTGGCGGTGTTGGCGGCCCAGGGGATCGACCGGGTCGCGGTCTTTCGTCGGATTCGCGTGGCGATTCTTTCGACCGGAAACGAGGTGGTGTCGGTTCCCGGGACCCTTCGTCCCGGACAGGTCCATGACAGCAATCGTGCCGGTCTCAAGGCCGCTCTGGGTCTTCAGGGGTGCGACGTGCTGGACCTCGGCATCGTTGCCGACGACCGGGAAGCCATCGAGACCGTCCTGGAACGGGCTGCCCTCGATGCGGATGTCATCATCAGTACCGGCGGGGTGTCCCAGGGCGATTACGATTGGGTTCACCGGGCACTGGCGCGGAAAGGGACGGTCGATTTCTGGCAGGTGGCGATGAAGCCCGGAAAACCCCAGGCGTGCGGACGGTTGGGACGGGCGGTATTTTTTGGGCTTCCGGGAAATCCGGTTTCGGGATTGACGGTATTTCACCTGCTGATCCGTCCGGCGCTCTTTCACATGATGGGATGCCGTTCCTGGACGCAAAGGGTGGTCGAGGCGGTGTTTTCGGGCCGTTTCTCCAAGAAACATGGACGCAAGGAATTTCTTCGCGCCGTGCTTCACCTGTCGCGGGAAGGACCCCGGGTCGAACTGACCGGCCCGCAAGGCTCGGGCATCGTGACAAGTCTGTCCCGTGCCAATGCGTTCATCGTGTTGCCGGAGGGACCGGTCGCCATTTCCGACGGCGATCGGGTGGAAGTGTGGCTGATGGAGGATGAATGAGGAACATGGACACGAATGCCAGGGAATTGACCCATTTCGACGCCAAGGGGGCGTCGCGCATGGTGGACGTGTCCGCCAAGCCGGAAACCGATCGCCTGGCCGTGGCCGAGGGATGGGTGCGCCTGCGTCGAGAAACCCTGAACCTGATCCTGGATCGGAAAATGGCCAAGGGCGATGTCCTGGAAGTTGCCCGCCTGGCCGGCATCATGGCGGCCAAGAAGGTCGATGACCTGATTCCCTTGTGCCATTCCCTGAACCTGACCGGGGTGGACATCGCCTTCGAACCCGAAATCGAGGAGGAATCGATCCGGATCGTCGCCCGTGTTCGTTGTCACGGGGCAACCGGGGTCGAAATGGAAGCCCTCACCGCCGTGGCCGTCGCGGGTTTGACCGTTTATGACATGTGCAAGGCCGTGGACCGGGAAATGTCCCTCGATGGAATCCGTCTCCTGGAGAAGTCGGGTGGACGCAGCGGACATTTTGTCCGTTCTTGCATGGAATGATGGGAACGTCGATTCATGGAAACCATGGCCATCATTGACTTCGAAACCACCGGACTGTCTCCCGGCGATGGGGCAAGGGCCACGGAAATCGCCGCCATCATTATTGAAAATGGGGAAATCGTCCGTCGTTATCAGAGTCTCATGAAGACAGGTGCGTGGATTTCTCATTTCATTACCGAACTGACCGGAATCACCAACGAGATGGTACGTCACGCCCCACCAGCCGCCAAGGTCATGCAAGAAGTTGCCGCTTTTGTCGGGGAGTTGCCTCTGGTTGCCCATAATGCCGCTTTCGACCGCAAATTCTGGGATGCCGAACTGGCCTTGATTCACCACACACGGCAACAAGAATTCGCATGTACCATGCTGACGGCAAGGAGGATCTATCCGGCAGCGCCCAATCATAAATTGGGAACCCTTGCCGCATTTGCCAACCTTCCCGACACCGGCAAGGCCCACCGTGCCATGGCCGATGCACTGATGACGACCCACCTGTTATGTCACATGGAAGAAACGCTACGCCAGCGGTACCAGATCCGGCACCTGACGCACCCCATGCTGCGCACCCTGCAACGGGCGAAGGTTTCAAATGTGCAGCAATCCATTGTTAAATTTAGATGAGTTTTTCCATGCTGCGTTTGGGTGGGATGCCTGGTCTGGCTACTGAAAAATCTGCTCAATCTTTTCCGCGCCGAAAATTTTCTTGCTCCATCTTTTCAGAGTATCCAGATCGGCGTCGGAAAGTTTGGCACGAGCCCAATCCGGGATGGAACCAAACCGTTCTTCGAGCTGGTCGAGCAGCATATCGACCTTGCCTTCCAACTTGCCTTCCAACTTGCCTTCCAACTTGCCTTCCAACTTGCCGAGGCCATAGGTGGATTCCACCATGCTGGCCTGGTAGTGGAGATCTTCCTGGTACTGTTCATAGGCCTGCCGCTCGGCTTGGGTAAGTTTCAGGATGTCCAATTGCTCCTTGGCCTTGTCAAGTCCCTGAGCGGTGAAGTTGTCTGGAATTTCCCCATTTTTGAGAAAATAGACCCACTCGTCCAGAGTGTCCCGCGCCACGTCGTTGAAGCGGTTCACCTTGAGCAGGTAATACTCCGGGAAGAGGCCGGAAATCGAATCGTGGCGGAACAGTTTTTTCTGGCCTTCGCTGAGCGCCAGTTCGTCGTGGGTGTGCAGTCCCCGAAACGAGGTGGCGCCATGATAGACATAATCCTGTCCAGACCCCAGGTCAAAATACAGAATGCTGACGGAAATGACCTTTAAAATTTTTGCATAAGGTTCGCCTTGCTGAACATGTTCGAGAACCGCCTTGGAGGTTCCGTACAAGAGGCGCTGCAAATAATCATGTTCACGTTCATACTGGATTTCGATGAGAACCAGCTCACCTCTGGTGTTCCTGGCTTTCAGATCTACCTTGTTGTATTTGTCGAACCTGTTTTCCTGGTTGCTTTCGCTTTCCAGAATTTCCACAATGCGGACCTCTTCGCCAAACAGCACGGCCAGGAAACCTTCGAGGATTTCAAAGTTGGCTTTGCTGCGTAGCAGGCGCTTCAGGGCCCAGTCGAAGCTGATCAACCGACGTTGAGGCATGCTGCAAGAGGCTCCATCATGAATGGTACCCGCGGTATATTCGGGCGTGGCGAAATTCCAGGGTAAGAGCAGTCAGACTCTTTTCGGCGTTGTTGTTTTGGTGGGAAAGGGACGACCTTCGTGTACGTTTCTTGTCATCGGACGCCCTTGGCGTTGAAGAACTCCTTGTATTGCATGTCGTGACGGTTGATGTGACTGAAGAGCCAGTCGAGCAGGAAAAATTGCAGATCGACGGAGTAGGCGATTTCCTTGTGCGCTATTTTCTCGGCCAGGGTGTCGAGCGTTTCGATCAGCCGTCGATGTTCTTGCGCGTGTTCTTTCTTTTTTGGATAATCCATTTTGGCAAACAGGTCTTCTTCCGCCTGGAAATGGTATCTGGTATAACTTTTAAGTTCGTTGAACAGCTTTTCAAGCTGAATCCAGTCGGAAGGTTCTGGTTTCCTTTTTTTCAGTTGATCGACGATGGCGGTGATGGCGAGAATGAAGTCAACCAGTTTTTCATGGTCGGAATTGAACCGGGCGACCCCGACGTTGCGCAGTTTTTCTTTCAAGTTTGGAAAACCATTGGCATGGAGTTGTTGTCTCGATCTTAATACCAGGAAAATGCAGAATAAATGCTTGTGAATCGATGGTCAAGGTATTTCTGAACAAACAACGCATGGGACTTGTTCTTTGGAGGTGACGATACGGTCCATGGATGTCCCGACAGGAATAAAACTTCTTCCCGAGACCCTTGCCAACCAGATTGCGGCGGGCGAGGTGGTGGAACGTCCGGCCTCGGTGGTAAAGGAGCTGGTTGAAAACAGTCTCGACGCGGGGGCGAATCGGATCGAGGTCGAAATCGACCAGGGGGGGAAACGGTTGATCCGGGTTGCCGACAATGGTCACGGGATTCCGGTCGCTGAGGTTCCCTTGGCGCTGTTGCGGCATGCGACCTCGAAAATTTCGCGGGTGGACGATCTTTTCAACATCCGTACCCTGGGTTTTCGGGGCGAGGCGCTCCCGTCGATCGCCTCCGTGTCGCAGATGGACATCGAGACGCGGACGGTGAATGCCCAGGAGGGGGTGCGCATTCGTACCCATGGAGGCCGGACGTTGGAAAGCGTCCCTCTGGTGATGGGCGTCGGGACGCGGATTCTGGTGCGCAATTTGTTTTTCAATACCCCGGCCCGTCTCAAGTTCATGAAAGCGGAGAAAACCGAGGCCGGGCATGTGTCGCATCTTGTGGAACGGTTTGCCTTGTCGCATCCCCATGTTTCCTTTCGTTTGTCGATCAATGGCCGGGAGGTATTTCACCTGCGCGAAGGGGAGGACGAACGGGCGACACGAGAACGATTGAACCGTATTCTTGGGACCGACTTTGCCGATCATTGCATGCAATTCGAGGGGGACCAGGAAGGGATCCGGATTCTGGGATGGATGGGGCTTCCTTTATTGCATCGTGCCAATGCCCTGGCCATATATTTTTTCGTCAACGGTCGTCATGTTCGCGACAGGATCATGCAACATGCCGTGCGCGAGGCGTATCGGGATACCATTCCCCGGGACCGGTTTCCGACGTTGGCCCTGTTTCTGGAGATGGATCCCCGAGACGTGGATGTCAATGTCCATCCGGCCAAGCAGGAGGTTCGCTTCCATAATGGTGATCTGATCCATTCCATCATTCGTCGGACTCTGGGCAAGGTGCTTGAAGGGAGTGGCGTCCGGGCCAATACGATTCTGCCAGGGGCGACCATGGAACGATCGGGGATCGCTTCGCCGACATCGTCTTCCGGGGAAATCGATGCGACCCTCCCGGCGCATGTTTCCAGGCCCGTTCAATGGCCATCCGGGGAGGGGGGCGGTTCGAGGCCGGTCCAGGAAGAGACGACGGTTGGGGACAATCGTGGCGGCGGTTTTTCACCATGGAACGGTTTTTCCTCCAAGGGGGGGGTGGCTTCGGAGAACGTTTCCTCGTCGAGGGCGGCTGCGGGGGTTGCCGAGTCCTGCCATGGCGGCGCGGCGGCGGCGCGGTGCGACCCGGAAACCCGAACCGGGACGCTTCCTTCGCTGGAGCATGATTTTCCGCTGGGCGAGGCCCTGGGACAGATCCATGGAACCTATATTCTTGCCCGGAATCGGGAAGGATTGGTGTTGGTGGACCAGCATGCGGCGCATGAACGGATCGTCTACGAGCGATTGAAAGAGGCGATGGCCTCTGGAGCCAGGCTGCCGCGGCAAATGCTGTTGCTTCCCGAGGTTCTCAAGGTTTCCGCCGCCGAGGCCCGGTCGATTCGACGTCATGTCGTGGCCCTGGAGGAGGTGGGTTTGGTCCTGGAACCCTTTGGCGAAGATGCTTTTGCGGTTCGGGAACTGCCGGAGATCCTGGGCTGTTCGCATGTTCGCGCCCTGGTTCTCGATATTGTCGCCGATCTGGAACGGTTCGGAGCAAGCCAGGCCCTGGAGGATCGTCGGGACCGTATCCTGACGGCCATGGCGTGTCATGGTTCGGTCCGGGCCAATCGCAGGCTTCAGTTGGAGGAGATGAACACCCTTCTGCGTCAGATCGAGGTGAGTCGTCGATCGGGACAGTGTGGTCATGGCAGACCGACCCACATACAACTGTCGCTGGCCGAAATTGAGAAGTTGTTCGGTCGGCGTTGATGGAAAAAAAGGAGTGCATGATGCGTGAATTGATCCATGTCTCCACCCGTGAACGCGAGGAGTTGGTGGACATTACCCCACGGGTTCAGGCGGTGGTGCAGCGCAGCGGCATTGCGAACGGACTGGTTTCGGTATATGCCCAGGGGGCGACGGCGGCGATCATGATCCAGGAAAATTGGGACGATTCGGTCCAACAGGATGTCATTCACTTGTTGCGCACGCTGATTCCCCGAGGGGTTTGGCGGCATGACCGCCAGGATGGCAACGGGGATGCCCATCTGAAGGCGGGATGGGTGGGGCCTTCCCAGACCATTCCCTTGATGGAGGGGCGCCTGGGTCTGTCGCAATGGCAAAACATTTTTCTGTGTGAATTCGACGGTCCCCGGAGCGAACGCACGGTTGTCTGTACCATCCTGGCGGACGAAGGAAAATCGGCAGCGATCGGTTGAGGATCGGGCGGAAGTTTCCCCTTGATCCGGATGCGGTCAGGAAGCGGTTCGGCTTCAATCATAACGGGCGGCGATCTGGATGGCGGTCATGGCCATGGCTTCCAGGTCCAGGTCATGGACGTGGCAGTTTGGGGAACGGGTCCCTTTTTTCTTTTGTGTCTCGGTGCATTTGCACCATTTCAGGACATGGGGACGCATGGCATCGACCACCTGGGACACGATGTCTTCTTCCTCGATGGTCCCCCGGCCCATGCAACGATCACAGGGAAAAAACGAGGCCCGGGTCCCCTCGGGAGGGGAAATCAGTCCGGTGCCGTGGCAGGTCTTGCACAGATGAAGGTGCGAATAATTGATCTTCATGACGACATGATCTTTCTTCAGGTTGAACGGCGGGCCATGCCCGTCCATTGCGGTAGGTCATTCAGGCGGTAACGAGTGTGAAAAAAGGGATTTGGCACGGGTTTCGTCAAGGAAGAAACGCAGGCCGGCAAGGTGCGATGGGATGATTCCTGGAAGCCGATGGATCGATTCGCCCGGATAACCGATGGCTGGTAATTGGCAAAAGGTCGAGATGATGACGTTGACCTTAAGAGCCTCTCTAAATCTAACCAAGTACCCTCCAACAATCGCCTCAGGATAGCGGTATTCCTGGTGCCTGGCAATGTTTTTTCCTTGGGTCGGGGGATTGTTGTCGATTGGTTGTAACTGCCCAGGTACCCTTTGGGTTCAATTATTGAAAGAAAAAAGGGGTCTGGGGGATTGCCCCCAGGGTTTTGACTTTGTTTTTTTTCCACGCGCCCTTTCACCCGAAGCAAGATTCCCGCGTGGTTTTTGCGGGAATCTTGCGTAGGCGCGCGCCTTG
>JADGCV010000004.1:0-39910 GCA_015228815.1 Magnetococcales bacterium
AGAAACCGCTTCGGGTGAAAGGGCGCGTAAAAAACAAAGTCAAAAGCAAAATCAAAACCCTGGGGGCAATCCCCCAGACCCCTTTTTTCTTTCAATAATTCCGAATCCAGAGAGGGATCTGAATCGGGGGATCATGGTTCCGTGTTCAGAAGGTTTCGAACTCCTCATCGACGGCAGGTTTGGCACTGATCTTTGGAACGGTCGGGTGGGCCAGGGACTTGGAGGTGTTTTTCCGGGGGGAAGGTGAAAGATGGGCCACTTGCGTTTTCATCGGCGTTTTCTTGTGCGGGGCGTCAACCTTGCGGCCAATGTTGAAGAAGGAGATCGATTGACTCACCAGTTCCGCCTGTGAACTCAATTCTTCCGCAGTCGCAGCCATTTCTTCGGCGGCTCCGGCGTTTTGTTGGATCACCTGGTCGAGTTGCTGGATGGCCTGATTGATCTGCGACGCCCCCTGGTTTTGTTCCTGACTCGATGCGGCAATCTCCTGAATGAGTTCCGCAGTCTTCTGAATGTCGGGAACGAGCGTGTTGATGATTCCGCCCGCCTTTTCGGCAACCGATACACTGGAGGTCGATAGCTGACTGATTTCCCCCGCGGCAATCTGACTGCGCTCCGCAAGCTTTCGGACTTCTGCCGCCACGACGGCAAATCCCTTTCCATGTTCCCCGGCACGGGCCGCCTCGATGGCGGCATTGAGGGCCAACAGGTTGGTCTGACGGGCAATTTCCTCGATAATGCCAATCTTCCCGGCAATGTCGCGCATCGCGTGGACCGCCTGGTTGACCGCAGCGCCCCCTTCGGCAGCGTCACGGGCCGCCTTCTGGGCAATGGTCTGGGTTGTATTGGCGTTGTCGGAATTCTGCTGAATGTTCGAGGTCATCTGTTCCATGGCCGAGGATGTCTCCTCGATGGAGGCGGCCTGTTCGGTAGCCCCCTGGGACAGGTTTTGCGCCGCATCGGAAATTTCATTGCTGCCAGTGGTCACCTGACTGGCGGCAACCGCAACCTCTCCAATCACCGATTTCAACTTTTCCATCATTTCCAGGAGCGCTTTTGCCAGAATACCCACCTCATCCTTCTGGTTGACCGCGATGGTGGCGGTCAGATCGCCACGCGCCACTTCGGTGGCAAAATTTACCCCCTGAATCAATGGAGTGGCAATGCTGTTGGCTATGAACAGAGCAATCAGACCGACAATGATGGCAATGATCACACCGGCACCAACGATCGTCATGATCAAAGTCACGATCGGCTTTCGCACCTCGGCCAGGTCGATTTCCGCCAGAATGGCCCAGGTGGCATCACCTACCTTCAATGGCGAAAAACTCGAAAGGACCGGGTTGCCATTGTAGTCGATGATCACCTTGGAGGAATCCTTCCCGGACAGTGCGTCCCGGGCCCCCTCGGTATCCACCCCGTTCCTTTCGATGGTGCCGGCAAACGAGGCCTTGACCGAATGCCCCTGCTTGTCAAGAAAAGAATCGGAACGCATCCGTTTATCGGAACCGACAAGATAGCTTTCCCCGGTTTGCCCCATCCCGTCCCGTTGCTGCATGACGGCGTTGATCGATTCCAACGACAGTTGCAGGCCAATGGCGCCAATCACCTTCTCCCCCTGCTTGACCGGAGTGACCAGAAATCCTGCCGGATCACCATTGGAGGGGGCATAGGGTTGGAAATCACCAAAACCGGTCGCCCCTGTTTTCATCGCCTTGGCAAAGGCCTTTCCCAGACTGCTGTCGCTCAATCCACCCGTCGTCAGATTCTGTCCCAGATCCTTTTCCCTGGCGTAGGTATAAACGATGTCTCCCGCAGTCGAGATCAGAAAAAGATCATAATAGGCATATTCCTTGGTGAACCGGTTCAACCATCCGGTTTCGGCTTCCACTTCCCGGGTCCAAAGCGGACCTCCCGTCTTTTTCCCCTCGTCTCCAAAGGCCTTCTCCAGATTGATGATCGCCCGTGTCGCATCTCCCGAGGCAGCCAGAACACTGATGTCCCCGAACCGTTCGAACATGTATTTTTCGATCTGTCCTTTTTTGATGGCCCGGACAGCGTTGAGTTGGTTAAACGCACTGGTCATCAATTCCTGGTCCGCCATCGTGGCGGCAAACCATCCCACGGTAGCCAGAGGGATCAAACCAACAAGCAGCAACAGGCCAATCAATTTGGGCCTCATCTTGATGTCCGCGAGTCTCATGGATGATCTTCTCCTTTTCGTGAATGAATCGGACCGGGTCAACTGAAGCATTTTAAATTTCTATGCCATGAATTCACAGTGGACCGCAAGCAGAAAAATTCTATGATGCCGTTCAAACAACGGCAACAATAAATTTCTATTTTATTAACAATTAATAATAGTATTAAATGAGTGGCAATATAAACGATATATTAGTGTACATTTAAAAGACGCCCTTTTCCTTCAGGAATATGCGAATGAATCGATGGATTACAGCGATCCACGAGCCTGAACCAGGCTTTCCAGGGGTGTGCCGTTGAGCATGGAGACATCGAAAAGGCTTTTTTTGGCCAAGGTTTCATAGGCCTGGGCTTCGATGGGGAAGGTTTCCGTTATTTCCATGGGACCATCGGCGGAAAAGGTAACGGTATCTTCGTTCAGGACGATCCGGGTCCGTGCCCGATAGACGTGGGTGGCGTTGCCGGTCAGGCGGGCGGTAATGTGTTGTCCATCGACTTCGGGATGAACCCAGGCGATGCCGCCGGCGGTATGAACCTGGATGTCGGCGTGGTTGGTGACATTGCCGTTCAACACCTGGGCGACGACCGAGGCAGTCATGCCGGTACCGCAGGAAAGGGTTGGTCCGGCGCCGCGTTCATGGGTTTGGACAAGGATTGTCTGGCGGTCGAGTACCTCGACAAAACTGATATTGGCGCGATTGGCGAACATGGGATGGTGTTCGAGGGCGGGACCGAGACGGTTGAGGTCGATTTCCTTCAATTTCTTGACGGTGACGATCAGGTGGGGATTGCCGATGGAAAGGACGGTCCCGGTCAGGGTTGTTCCGTCCACTTCAAGTTTCTGGCCGATGAAGGGGGTGGTGGAACGATTGGACAGAATGTGTTGCGGATTGGTTGCGACGTGACCGGCATGGATGCGCACAAAAGAGAGCCGATGTTCCTCGGAAAAGAAATTATATGTTTCGAAGCGTCCACCACGGGTGATGAATACGAGGGGGGAGCGTCCCTTGTAGTAGCTTTCGTAGGCGACCCGCGAGGCACAGCGCAGTCCGTTGCCGCTCATTTCCGCTTCGGAGCCGTCGGGGTTGAAAAACTGCATGCGGGGATGGGTTTCGTCATGGATGGAGACGAAAATGGCGCCATCGGCGCCGATACCGCCGGCGCAACGCTCCGATACCAGACGGGAAAAACGGGCCTTGAAGGGGTCGGAGACCTGGAGTGAACGGGTTTCATCAACGACGATAAACGCATTGCCCGCGCCGTGACACTTGGTGAATTCCACTTGAATCGAGTCAGACATGACAACTCCCGCATAGGTGTTGAAAAAGGATGCCCGCGGCCTGTCAGGTGGAAGGGAGGGCGGTTGATTGCAAGGTTTCCCTGATGTCGCGACGATAGACCAGATAAAAAAACAGGCCAGGAAGCAACGCCAGGGAGGAAAGAATACGGAACACCAGAAAGATGGTACCATATCCGGTCGCGGAAGGGATGGTTTCCAGAAGACGGGCGATCTGGTCGAAGCTCCCTTCGCCCACTCCAAGCCCGCCGGGGGTGATCGGCAGGGCGTTGGCGGCGGTGGACCAGAGGGTGGCCAGGACATAGTCGCCATGGGTCAAAGCGCCGATACCACTGGAGGCAACAATGGCCAGAATGCAGGCGATGGTCAGGATGTGGTTGAAAAGGGCCAGGAAAAGCACCATGGCCATGGATCCGGGGGTTTTCTTGTAAAGATCGACGGCATGGACCAGGCGGTCGAGGGTCCAGCGTACCTGTTGCGACCGGGAGTGCGTCAAAATCCATTGCCCCCAGGAGGTGTGACTGAAATGCATGAATAAAAACAAAGCCAACGGCATGCCAAGGCTGATCCCGGCAGCACTGACGGTCAGGACAAGCAATGGGACATGTTGGACAATGGCGTCGCGGTTGAACAGGGAAAAGACGAGACAGAGCAGAAACAGGGCGTAAATTCCGATCAAGCGGTCGAAAAAAATCGACCACGTCGCCGCGGTTCGCTGGTCAGGCGCTTCCCGCGCGACATAGGCGGTTCGCAGGGCATCCGAGGTCAAGAATCCCCCCGGAAGAAACATCGAGAAAAAAACCGTGATGAACAGAATCTGTATCGACTTGATCGCCGACACATGGATTCCCTGGCAGGCCAGCAATAAAAACCAGCGCAGACCCGATAATACCAGCGCCAGAAGGACGATGGCCACGACCTGCAGGATGACCAGGGGATGGGTGATCAATTGTTCCAGGGTTGAAAAGTCGATCACCTCGCCATGGAACAGAATGGCAATCAGTCCCGCGGCGATGATCAGTCGGGTGGCCGGTTTCATCGACAGCTCGGCAGCCCGGCGCACAAACGTCGCGGCATTGGAAAAAGAACGAAGTGATTGGGTATCCATGGTTTTAGCGTTCCCGCAATGCCCGATAACGGGCGCGCCAGATCGGCTTGAGGAGATAGTCCAGAACCGTTTTCTTGCCGGTCAAAAGTTCCACCGAAGCGGTCATCCCCGGAATGATCGGCAATTTTTCGCCAAACCGGACAAATCCGTTTTCGGTGGTGCGCATTTGAATCCGATAGCGTCCCACCCCTTTTTCCTTGTCTTCGATCGTGTCGGCACTCAACGAGACAAGCGTGGCGTCCAGAGTACCATAAATCGACCGGTCATAGGCGGTGATCGTGACCGAACCGGCAAGCCCCGGGCGAAGAAAGGCGACATCCTTCGGATTGACCCAGGCCTCGATGATCAGGGAATCCTCGATGGGCGTGATTTCCAGGATGGTTTCTCCGGGGTGGATGATGCCCCCCCTGGTGTTGAGAAACAGCCGTTTGACGATTCCGTCCATGGGGGCGGTCACTTCGGTGCGGCGGATGCGGTCCGCGTCGGAGGCGGCGACCTCCTGAAAATTTTCCAACCGCGCCTGACGTTGATCGATTCCACCAAGCGTTTCGCGGACAAAAGCGATTTTGGCCTTGTTGATCCGGTCCTCCGCTTCCACCATCGCCGACCGGGCGCGGGGAATCGATTGTTCGGTGATGGCCAGGTCGCTTTGTTTTTCCGAGAGCAACCGCTCCAGTTGCAACAGTTCCGTCGGCGAGACGGCCCCATCCTTCAACAGGGGCTGTTTCAACGACAGCTCCTTGGACAACAGGCGGACCGAGTTTTTCAGACCATCCCGCCGGGTCTGAAGTTCGCCAAGTTCCTGCCCTTTTTGTGTGGCCTGAAGTTTGAGGATGGAAATGTCACGGTCCAATTCCTGTTTCCGGGTTTCGAAAAGGGCCTTCTGGTTGGCGACCAGGATGGGATTTTCCTCGATCATCTCCTTGGGAAACTGCGGCACCTTGTTGTCCACTTCCGCCTTCATGCGGATGATTTCCGCCTGCAACATCAAATATTCGCCACGGTTTTTCTTCAGGTTGGCCTCGTGGATGGTGCTGTCGATGCGCAGCAGCACCTGATCCTTCTTGACCGGATCTCCTTCTTCCACCAACAATTCGGCGAGAATGCCCCCTTCCAGGTTTTGGACCTTCTGGGTTTTCTGGGAGGGAACGACCTGTCCGTCGGCATGGGTGACTTCATCGATTTGCGCATGGTGGGCCCAGAACAAAAATGACAGGATCAGGGCAACGACACTCAAAAGAAGCATGGAAGCCATCGGACGGCGGGTCCGATGTTGCGCCGCCTCGGAGCCTGATACGAGTGTGACGTCCAGACGTTGCCGGCGTTTCATGGCGCCGTGACCTTTTCGGGAACAGGGGGGGGAGATGTTTTTTTCTGGGTCAGTACCTCCATGGTCGGACCATCGGCGATGATGGCCCCTTTTTCGAGGATGATCAGTCGATCCAATTGTTGCAGGACCCGGGGACTCTGCGAAACAATGATGATGGTCCGTTCCTTGTGGTGGTGGAGAATGTTCTGGATGGCACGGTTTTCGACGACGACGCTCATGGCGGAGGTCGGTTCGTCGAGGAGGATCACGACCCGGTTGGGATCGAGCAGGGTTCTGGCCAGGCAGAGACACTGACGTTCACCCCGGGACAATCCCTGGCCCTGGGTGCCGACGGGACGGTCCAGTCCCATGGGGTTGGCGGCGACGATCGGGGCGGCCTCCACCTGTTGCAGCACTTCCATGATCCCCTCGTCGGACGCCTCGGGCCATCCCAGGAGCATGTTGTCGCGCAGGGTCCCGGAAAACATGATGTTATCCTGGTCCATGTACCCGATCTGGCTGCGAATCTCGGCGGGATGTACCTGTTGGCTGTCGGTTCCATCGAGACGGATCGATCCTGCCGCCACGGGATGATATCCCATGATCAGTTTGAGCAGCGTCGTCTTGCCCGCCCCGGAGGATCCGGTGATGCCCACCTTTTCTCCGGCATGGATGGCGAGCGACAGGCTTGAAAACACTGGATCGCTCTGTCCGGGGTAGCGGAAGAAGCAGTTTTTCAGTTCGATGGATCCCTGAAAGTCGGGTTTGTGCAACATGTTCCGCTCCGGGGCACGTTCCTCGGCCAGGGACATCAGTTGATTGAGCGAATGCAAGGCGGTCCGGGCGGTATGCCAGCGGGTCAGAATGCCGGTGATCTGCAACAGCGGTTGGATGATCCGTCCATTCAACAGCGAACAGGCCATCATGCCGCCGATGCTGAGTTCCCCGATCATGATCCGATGGACCCCGATCATGATGACCCCGATGTAGGACAACTGGCCGACAACCCCCGCCAGGGAAAGAATGAACTGGGACCATAACCGTTCGCGTCCGCTTGTCATCGACATGCGATCGACGAGCAGCTCCCAGCGCCGTTGCATCCAGCCTTCCATGTTGAGAAACTTGATGGTTTCCAGTTGTCCCAGAGCCTCGACCAGAAACCCCTGTTTTTCGGAGGTATCCTCGTAATAGGTCCGTACCGCCTTGAGCAGGGGACCCTGGAAAAACAGCCCCAGAAGAATGACCATGACGGCCCCTCCCAAGGGGACCATCGCCATGGTGACGCCACCAAGATAGGCGATCAGGATGATGAACAGCAGCGAAAAGGGGAGATCGACAAAGGCCACCAGGCTTGCCGAGGAAAAAAAATCACGGAGAAATTCGAAGGAGCGGATCCGATTGGCCATGGCCCCCGGGGCGACCGTCGCCTGCCCTGGAATCAACGAGAGGATCTTCTCGAAGATGCGGTTGGACAAGAGCGTGTCCAGATTCCGCCCCATGGCGTCGATGAAGTAGGTGCGCAATTCCTTGAGGATGAAATCGAAACCAATGGCCAACGAAACGCCGATCGCCAGAACCCAAAGGGTTTCGACCGCCTCGTTGGGAACCACCCGGTCGTAGACGTTCATGACGAACAGCGGGACTGCCAGCGCCAAAAGATTGATCACCACCGAGGCGATGACCACCTGGAAAATATCGTACCAGGAGCGGATGATTTCCTTCCAGAACCATCCCTGGGTTGAACTCTTGCGGCTGCCGTCCGGTGGTGAAAACCGCGTCTGGTAGGAGGGCCTGACAAAAAGCGCTTCGCCACGATAGATTTTCTTGAGCTGGCTTGCGTCCAGATTGACGATGCCCATGCCTGTTTCCGGGAACAGGACCGCCGCATGGTCGGGATGGGGCCGTTCGACCAGGATGCAGGCGGTATCGTTGTCGAGCAACAACACACAGGGAAGCATCAGTGGCGAAATGTCGTCGAGTTCTTTCTTCAGGAATCTGCCCGCCATTCCCACCCGTTGCGCCGCCTTCAGAAACAGGGGCGGTGTCAGTCGATGCGCGTCAAGGGGCAATCCCGCCCGGAGAACGACGGGACTGACGGGCCGGTTGAAAAGTTGCGTCAAAAGGCTCAGACAAGCCAGAAGGGGGTCGGGAAGATCCCTGGGACGAGGGGGGTGTCCGGCCATCAGAAGTCTTCTTCGTCCACTTCTTTCATGGCCGCGCGGTCGGCAAGGATTTCCCTCTGCCGCCGGGCGATGTGCTGGTAGATCATCTTTTCGAATTCAGCCGGTTTCGGATCGATGTGGGTGGCAACCTTGAGTCTGTTGTCCACCGGTCCGTTGACGAACACGACCCTGCCGTAGGTCGTCACCGGCACGAACCGGTCGCCGCCGATGCTGAGAAAAATACGCATTTCCAGAAGATCACCCTTCTTGACCCACATTCTCCGGGTCCGGAATGCCAGGCCCGTGGCGCTCAGATTGACCGTATAGAGATCCTTGCCGTCGGGAGATTTGCCGACGGGACGGTCATGCTGACTGAGGTCGATGCTCTTGATCGTCTCCAGGTAGGTGTTCATCCTGGCGGCCAGGGGTGGAGACGATTCCCCGATCTTCTGAAGAATCTTGGGCAGTTGCCGTTCAATGTCGTTGATGCCATCGAGCGCTTTTTTCAATGGATTGACATCGGTGATCGGATTGGACTGATCGCGAATCTGCTGCAATTCCATGAGATCACGAAAAAGAGACAACGCCTGATTGCTCGATTGACCAAGAGCGCCGCTCTGTTGAGAAAGATCCCTGGCAATGGAGGTGAACAACTCGGTCATCGCCTGATAATAAGACTCCTCGTTTTCCGACGTGGCCCGGAGAAAAAGCCAGGAAAGACGTTCGCGATGCCAATCGACATGCTTTCTTGCCTTGGAATGTTTGCGTTTCAGAAAATCCTGAATGGCGCCAAGGTCGGCGAGAATCTTTTGCTGATTGCGAATGATGCCACGCAGACCAAAAGCCTTGTCACGGTGGAAATGGGTCATCGCTTCGGCGAACGCGGTATCGGAGACATGACACCAGACGAAGGGGATCCGGTCATTGATGCGGAAATCCCGACGCTGATCCGCTCGTGGCTGGGCGGCGATGAAGGGATCGTCTCCCTTTCTGATGACGGCGTCCTCGACGGTGGCCTGAGACAGTTTCATCCCTTCCTGCAACATGCGATCGTATTTGTCGGCGGACTTGGGTGCGGGCGGGGGCAGTTTGGCCGCCGGGGCCGGCTTGGGTTCCGGACTTTTTCTGACGGACGTGTTTTTCGTCACGGCTGGAGCGGGTTCGGGTGTGGGACGCACGGGAGGACGCACGGGAGGAATGGGAGAAGATATTTTCTCGGAAGGAGCCGGTGTGGGAATGATTTCCCGTCTGGCGGGAGGTTTTTCGATGATCCTTGGTTTCGCCGATGGCTCCGGCAAAAGCGCCGTCTTGAGACCGCCAACCACCATTTCAAAACGGAATTCGACCCTCTGGCCACGATTCGACCAGTCCTGACGCATGCGGACCACCCGTCCAAAGCCGTGGAACGACCAGGGAAGCGCCGGACCCGCCAGAAACATGAGTTCCAGAATATCGTTCTCGGCGAAGGGGGGATCCTTGATCCAGGCAACGACGCCGCGTCCTTCGGGGTCGAGCATGACCGGTACCCGCGGGATGACGACTTCCGGGGGAAAAACGGTTTCGAGAAGAAAGGCGAATTTGCGATCAATGGCCTCCAGGGCCGCGACCCGGTCGGCTCCCTTGCTGCCTCTTCCGGATATGGCTGTGCTTCCTCTTGGTTTTTTGGCCAGAAGTTCGACGATGTCGGGGGCGAACTCGGGGCGTGCCCGGGGAATGGGGGCCCCTTTTTTGTGACATCCCCGGATTCGCGCCAGATAGGTCGGGGTGATCCGGCGGAACCAGAACGTCACCGGTTCGGATTGGTTTTCGAAGGTCTTTTTTTCAGCCATGACCGCGGTTCCGTTCATCGAATCGGTGAAAGGTCCTCAACTTCGTTTGGCCCGCAACATTTCTGATTGGCGCTTGAAAATATGTTGTATCAATTTTTCCCGGTCCTGATCGAGAATGGGTTCAAACTGGCAGGCCGCCTTGATCAGCCCCTCTTCGTCGGGGGGGAAGATTTTGACGGCCCGGGCGAAGCATTGGATCGAGGTCAGAGAATCCAGGGACAGGCCGAGACGAATTTCAAGGATGTCCCCTTCCATGACATCCAGTTCCGCTTCCTTGAACGCCAGTCCGCCACCACCAAGGTTGACCCAGGTCGGCACCATGGGACGGGCCGTGTCTCCGGGGTAGAATACCTTGAGCAGCATGTTGAGTTTCATGTCGATCCGCGAAAGGATGCGCGCCAGGAGCGGATCGGTGCGTTCCAGTTGGAGAATCTTGTCGGAGACCTCCAGATTGGCCAGGGCCGTCTGGACATCGTTGGGTGCGATGGGAAAGGATTGACTGCGCTTGAAGGTGGTGATGACCTCGGCAAACTCTTCGGCGCTGACCCGGCGCCAGGAAAGTGGCAGATAATCATCGACACGGACAAAGGCACGTTGTTGTTCACCCGTTTTTTGCGACACGGCGGCCATGGTTCGTCTCCATGTTGATCAGGGAAGGTTCCCCTGGGATCCGGTGGTGGCGGGGTTGTCCCGTGAAGGCTGGCTTTTCTGGTCGGATTCCGGTGCCTCTGTCGGGGGGGTGTTTGTCATCTGGGTAGCCACTGGGGGATTGCTCGTATTTTCGGTGATCGCAGGGGATGAATGGCGCGAAACCATCAACTCGATGCGACGGTTGGCGGTTCGTCCGCTTTCGGATTCGTTGGTCTGGATTGGGGAAAACTGTCCCATTCCCCGCGCCTGAAGGCGCATCGGCGGGACGCCACCGGTTTCCGACAGAAATTGAACCACCGATGCAGCCATGGCGGCAGAATAACCCCAATTGGAGGTGAACGGAAGGTTGGATGGGGGGGGGGCGTTGTCGGTATGGCCACTGACGATGACTTCATGATCGACCTCCTTGAGCAGATTGGCCATCTCCAGAAGCGGGGACTGGATGGTGTCCTGAAGGTCGAGGCCCGGGGCACGGAAGATTTTGTCGCTTTGCAGGCGCAGGAGAACCCCTTGTTCCGACTGGATCAATTCCGCTTCTTTATTGGCCAGCATCGGGCCCAGGGAACGTTGCAGTTTTTCGACCAGTTGGACGATGATGATTTCCTGATGAAACTCGACCCCTTCCGCTTCGCGTCGCCCTGCCGATGACTGACCGGAGTAGGGAATACGCGGGATTCCCAACGCATCGTGAAAGGAGCCCATGCCCTTCTCGAACAGGGTGGGGTCCACCTGGGACGAGGACAGCAGAAAAACGAGGACGATCAACACCAGGGACATCATGCTGGCATGGGTGTTGTTCAGCCACCGGGGGAAGCCCCTTGAACTGGAGGAATATTTGGACATGGCCGCCGGCTCATGGAGCGTTGCGTTGTGACGGGGGCAGTGCCGCGAGCAGGGCTTCCTGAAGCAGGCGGGGGTTGACCCCTTTTTGGATGCCGATCATGCCATCGATGATGACCTGTTTGACCATTTGTTCATCCTTGCTGTAGGTTTCCAGTTTGGTGCAAACGGGGATGGCGATGCCGTAGGCGATCAATGAACCATAGAAAGTCGCCAGGAAGGCGATCGCCATTCCGGGTCCGATGGCGGCGGGATCGGAGATGTTGGCCAACATTTGCACCAGACCGACAAGGGTGCCGATCATGCCGAAGGCCGGGGCCATTTCGGCGACTCCTTCCCAGATGCCCATGCCGCGGGCGTGTCGTTCGGCAAGATAGGACAGTTCTTTGGACAGGACGCTGCCAAGAAATTCGGGATCGGCGCCATCGACGCAATGGTTGATGGCCCCTTGAAGGAAGGGGTCATCGGATTTAAATTTTTCCAACGCCAGAATTCCGTCCTTTCGGGCAATATTGGCCATTTCGATGATCTGACCGATCACCTTTTCGGGTTCGTGGACCTTGACGAAAAAGGCCCGGGCCAGGACATGGACCGAGCCGATGACATCCCGTGGTTTATGGCGGATCAACATGGTGGCGATCGTGCCGCCGACGACGATGAGGAGCCCTGGAATGTTGACGAACATCATCAGTCCGCCATCGATCAGGATGCCGGCGACGACAACGGAAAACGCCAAGAGTATCCCTATGATCGTTGCTAGATCCATGGTTGAAGTTCCCTGTCGCACCGTTCCAAACACAAGGTTGTAGAATCCATTCGACCGATGATCGCAAGGCCATCCACCGCAATCGCGGGTCGTGTTTCTTGTTCCTGATTCGATGCACTAGCAATTTTTCGGCCAATTTTTTCTGACGCACGTTTTCATTCGTCAGTGGACGCGGGGGGGGGGATTGAAGCGCGAGAATGACCCATGGAGCCTTGTCCCATCGTTTTTTTGGGACCATGCCGCGGGCGCGGTAGGCGGCAAGAATTTCCTGGGCCTGGTGATCCAGGAGACCGGCGAGAATCAACCATCCTCCGGGATGAAGTTCCCGGACGAGGTCATTGGCCATTTCCAGAAGGACTCCGGAAAGGATGTTGGCGACGATGGTGTGGAAGGGTCCCCTGGGAACGGTATCCGACAGGATGATGCTGATGTCATGGAGATCGTTGGCCAGGAAATTTTCGGAAGCGGTGGTGATTGCCTGGGGGTCCAGGTCACAGGCGGTGATGGGAGCGGCTCCGAGACGTGCGGCGCCCATGGCGAGAATTCCGGAACCGCATCCCATGTCGAGGAAGGGACCGAGGTTGTTTTGTTGGCGAACCCATTCGAGCGCTTCCAGGCATCCGGAGGTGGTTTCGTGGGACCCCGAACCGAAAGCCAGTCCGGGGTCGATCGTGAGGACAAATCGGTCCGAGTCTTCACGGGGCCACCAGGAGGGGCGAATCAGGAACATGTGTCCGACGGGGAAGGGGCGAATTTCTTTTTTCCAGGACTCGGTCCAATCCTGATCGGGGATGTGGCGCCAGAGGATTGTCCCGACGGGAATGGCCAGGGAAGAGGCGGCGAAGAAAAGGAGGAGTCGCAATTCCACCTCCTCGCGATGAATGGTATCGGGAAAAAAACCCTTGACCCGAACCGGGGCATTGTCTTCGGGCAACCATTCCATGACCGATCCCTGAGACCCGACCGCGGTCATGATGTCGCCACAGGCATCTTCGCCGCCCTCTGGAGCCGTCAGTTGCACTTCCCAAACCATGACCGTTAAGAATCCTTGCAGCAGGGATTGACAATCACTTCTCCTATCGAGTATACAGGAGTCTTCTCAAGATCGGCAGGCATTTCGCAAGATCGCAGCAGCCCAGGTAGCTCAGTCGGTAGAGCAGAGGACTGAAAATCCTCGTGTCGATGGTTCGATTCCGTCCCTGGGCACCATAAATATCAAGCAGATTCAATAGTTTACTGAAAATGCTTGCCGGTCAGTTTCAGCACATGTTACCCTTTCAGCACAAATTCAGCACAGTGCGCGGGAGACATGTGTTGGCCACTATCCGCAGAACCCCATCTGGAACGTGGCAAGTCCAGGTGCGACGGCAAGGGCATCCTTCTGTTACCAAGACATTCCGGCTACGTCGGGATGCTGAGACCTACGCCCGTCAAATTGAAGATGAAATTGTGCGTGGGATCTTTTTGGACCGCACTATGGCTGAACAGATGACCGTAGCCAGTGCCTTGCAACGCTACTTGGTTGAAGTCTCTTCTTCAAAAGCACCGACTACAGCGCGTTCCGAAAAATCCAAAGCTGCACACTTGATGGCGGCTTTCGGCAAATACTCCTTGGCGGTGATCACTCCGGATAAAGTTGGGTGTTACCGCGATGATCGACTCAAGACGGCCAGCGCCAATCAGGTCCGTCTTGAATTGGCCTTGTTCGCTCATCTTTTTTCCACGGCTATTCGGGAATGGGGCGTTGGTCTGGCCTTCAACCCAGTAAGGTCGATTCGTAAACCACCTCCTGGTGCAGGGCGTCATCGTCGTTTGACTCCTGATGAAGAGACGCGGTTACTTGCCGCTTGTGATGCCCACTCCAACCCCATGCTGGGGTGGATTGTGCGCGTGGCCATCGCTACGGCTATGCGTCACGGTGAAATCGTATCCTTGGAGTTGAGACAGGTAGACATCAATCGTCGGGTGGTGGTCCTGGAACAGACTAAAAATGGAGACGCGCGCACGGTGCCTTTGTCTCTCAAGGCGACCGATGTGATGCGGATTGTGCTGGAGTGGCCGTTGCGGCCAGACGACACCAAACTGTTATTTCCTGGGGAACCCGGCAAGGATGGACAACGACGGCCCTACGTCACCGGTCAGGTATGGCGTCACGTTTTGCTTCGGGCCGGGATCGTCGATCTTCATTTCCACGATCTTCGTCACGAGGCGGTTTCGAGATTGGTTGAGGCTGGTTTGTCGGACCAGGAGGTGGCCGCCATCTCCGGCCACCGTTCCATGCAGATGTTACGCCGTTATACCCATCTTCGGGGAGAAGATTTGGTCAACCGCCTTGATAGGGCGGAGTCCCGCCGTTAAGCAATTCTAAAACCTTGACTGTGGGAAATTTCCTGTTCCTGCCAACTCTTACTCTCAGTTTGCGTACTTCTGGCCAGGGATGGTCTTTGGTGTACCTGACAAAAGCCGCAAAGCTTTCCGGTGATCCATTGTAGCCGACGATTTGCGCCAATTCGGCGCAGGTGACAAAGCGTGGTAACGCTTTACTGGCCATGTACCCTCCCTTGCTTATTCCGTCCATCATTTCTCCCCTTGTAGAACACTCGCTTGAATGGGACTGGTCCCATTGTCTTTCATTACAACAAATATCCAGTAAAATCGCGTCTCCGGGTCGAGATCCCCCAGCTACCATCGTCGTCACTTAGGTCAAAATACCTGGGATGGTCCAAGTCGTATCCGGTAAGGTCTGCCCATCCCAAATCGGCTGCCTGAAATTCAATGGTCAAATGTGGTTTCCACTCCCCATACCAACACGCCATGGCCGCACTCAACACCAAGTCGTCATGGATACCCTCCCGCCATGCTTCGTATTTGTCATGGCCACCCATGGTAATTTCCACCTTGAAGTTCAGCAGTTCCTGAACCAGGGTATCGGCTTCGGGCATCCCACCCGCCACCTTGAGCCTTCCGGATTGGAGAAGTACCTGGAGGGCGGAAACAAGATCCCGCTTGGGAACCCGGAAATCGCGTCCCTCCTCGCTTACAGAATCCCCGCCGGTGATGGTGACGGCAATCAGTTCGGCAGGCAGTCGGGCATCCCGGAACATGTCCACCACGGGGCGGCCCGCTCCCGTTCCATCCACCACCAGCGTTGCTTTCCCATTCCTGAGTTGTTCACTGGCCAGCATTTTACCCACTTTGGCAACCTGATCGGGATAGGAAGTTCCCAGTTTGAATCGTTCAGCATGGCGCAGGTGGTAACGGGCAGGCTTTTCCTCGAAAAAACGTTCAAGGATCGTGACCGCCGTAAAATCTTGAGACTGCCCAAGATCCAAACCGATGATGAAATCACTCAGCATGGTTGTTCTCCAGATTGATCGTTTCCCCAGAAGGGCCAAGGACTCTGATCATCAAAGATGTCCCGATGGAAATGTTTAACTATTTCCGTATAGTACATTGTCTTGAATGTGGTGATTCGGTCCAGTCTAAACATCATGTGTTCAACAGCCACAACACGCAAATGCTGGCTGTTGGGTAATCTTCTGGCAGGTTCCGGCCACACATGAGGTGAGATGAATTCCCCAACGTGAATAGGGTTGAATGGCTCGCTGGCTTCAAAGCGTGCAATGACGGTTTCAACATCACCCGGTTCATAAATTTCAATCATATATCTCGTGAACATGGCGGTTATTCTCCAAAAAGCGGTTTGACTTCCGTTGATATGGCCGACATGACCACATCGTGACTAAACACCGAATCGATACGTTCAGCGAAAATTCCCATGTATTCCTGGTTGAACCAAAGCGATCCCAGGGAGTTACGTTCTTCTTCCAGGAACGCCTTTGTGATGCGTGGGCATTGGTGGGCTGTGACCTTGATACGCTCCCATTCGTCACTACCATTGGTCCATTCCTCGAAGAAGTGCCCGATCTTGCCGTAGGGGGTACTCATCAACACCAGCTTGCCGTTTGAAACCGCCAGCATGGGGCGGACGGATCGATAAAGGGCGTCGGGAACGAAGGCCGCCTCATCCTCGATGAGGAGATCCACGGCAGAATAGCCACGAATGGAATCGGGGTTGTTGGGCAGGCTGACCACACGGGAACCATTGGGCAGGGTAAAGGCGTTCTTGTTGTCCTCATCCAGCTTGGGGCGACCAGTCAGCCCTTTCATGAAGCCGGTGACCTTCTGGAACAACAGTTTGGATTGCCGGTCGGATTTGGAAATGACCAACGTCAAGGAATCGGGTTGGAACAGGGCCGTATGCAGGGCCAGAATCGCGGTGGTCGTACTTTTTCCGGATTGGCGGCAGCAGTTCAGGATGATCCGCTTGGACGGGGATTGCAGCATTTGCGCTTGCCAGGAATCGGGGGCAAATCCAAGCCGGTTCCTGGCGAAGTGGGCAGGGTCCAGGGCGCAGATTAAGTCTTTGACCAGGTCGGACATTCAGCGATGATCCTCCAGGGCCTGGACGACGGCGCGTTTGGCTTCCGGGTAGGGGGCCAATGCCTTGACGATGATGGCTTGCATGTTGGTCCATTCCGCCGAAACAAACAGGTTGACGGATGGCGTTTCCTGCAACTCCCCACGCATTTTTGCCAGCAGTTCCACAATGCGAACCAACTCCCGAATCCCACCCAGGGCTGCCGTAAAGTTGCCTTTTTTCTCGGCCTTGTTTTTGATTTCGTGGGCTTCATGTCGCAGTGTTCCCAGGTAATCCAGAAGATTGTCCCCGTAAGCCACATCAACGGCCTTCTGAGCCTCCACCATGGCCTTGGGGAGATGTTCCAGCTTGTGCCGTCGCAGTGAGTCCTTGGAAAGGCCGTATTGACGCGATAGAGCGCGAAAAGTCTCTCCGGCCACCAAGGCTTGGTCGATGTCGGCAATGCGCTTGTGGGCGCATACAGAGCAAGGGCGGGCCATTAATTGAACCCTCCAAGCCAATATCCAGCACGAACCCAACGCAACTTCCGACCGTGGGACAAAAAGACCAGGTGGTTGCGGTCGGAATGAATCAGGGATGCGCCATCGGCAATCAGGGCCGCCATTCCGTGCAGATGGTCGTAGCTTTTGGCTTCATCTGGAGATGTTCCCAGGAAAAGGTTATCCCGATTCCACCCCAAAGAGGCCAACCGTTGGCCATGCTGACGGCGGAACCGTTGCAGGCTGGCCCGGATTCGCTCTTGGTGTTCCGGCGGGATGGGGTTGGCAACTGGCGGTGGTTCCGGGGCGGGTCGGTACAGATCCAATGGGGCGGATTTCATCATTCTTGGCTCGTGCCGTCACTGTAGGGGGAGGACCCAACCTCAGTCCGGGTTGGCCAATCGACACCCAGTTTTTCCAATTTTCTCAGACTCAAGACGGCGCATTTGTAAACATTGGGACCGATCGTCTTCCGCACGTTGCGTCCCAGCAAAAGGCCATCTCTGCTCAAATGTGCCACCAACCGTTTGGAGGTTGTGACAGGGAAATGATGTCCACGCTTTTCCAAGAAAGGCAGGATGGTCGCGGTATGGATGAACAGTCGCCCCCCCTCTTTTTCATCAACGAGAAAAGGGATGGGGGTTTCATGACGATTGGCAAGCGTGATTTCTTCGGCCAGTTTTTCCATGATGGCCAAAGATTCCCGGCGGACAAGGGCGGTCTCGACGAGATGTTGATTCATCAAATCCACCACCGTTTGCCAGACCGCGTCATTGGTATACCCGGAAAAGGTAAAGACTTCTTCCAGGGCAAACTGGAGGGCGGCATAGTTATCGACCAATCGACCGATGTTGGTGTCCGAAGGATCCCTCTTCAGGTGTTTGAACAGAGATTGGGTATGGATCTTCAGGCGTTCGTTCGCTTTAACCTTGTCCCAACGGTCCATGAGAAAATGCGCCCATTCCCGGACCGGGAAGGGTGTTTTGGGAGTGAACATACCCACTTCGTTTTTCATGCCGTCCATGTCGAACTGAACGATCTTGGTATTGATGGCGGCATCGGTAATGGGGTTGTCCTGTCCGATCAAACAAACTGGGGCAGCAACCAGAAATACCCCCTTCATGCCGTGGTGTCTGACGGAAGCGCGGTAGGAAACATGCATCAAGTTGACAAAATCATCGCAATCCTTGGGATCAATACGGGAGATTTCGTCAAAAAGGACGGGGTAAAGGTGGTTGGAAATGGCCTTCATGCGGCGGTAGGGGGTTTGGAGTTCCGAAGACTCTTTGAGGTCAAAACCAATCAACTTTTGCATGATGCCAGCAATCACGGTTTTTCCCGATCCCGAATGACCGCCGATGACAAGATGGGGCCAGAATCCCAGGAAAACCTTCATCAGGCTCCCGAGAAACCAGCCCAGTTGAATGACGCCAAGGTGTTGCTTCATCAGGCCGTCAACCTGTTCCAGAATTCCCCGTGCCGATCCTGGGGGGGCGCTTGGGATGTGGAGACGATGGTAAACGCACTCTTCGTCGGTCAGATGAGAATTTTTGGCATCCATGAGTTGCAGCTTGCCACCCACATGGACCAGACCGATCACCCCGACCGACTCTTGGGAATGACGCTGGTCTCGTCCCAAAGTTTGAAGCAACAGTGCCATTTGCCGGGCGTTGTGCAGGTGACCCAGTTTTTGCAGCACGTTTGAACTGCTGATGTCCTCGGACCCGATGACGCGCCTTTGGATCACGTTGGAATCGGTTCGACGATAGGCCACCAAAACTTTGCGGGCACTGTTGCCGGAATCGGAAGGGTCGATGGCGGTGGCGGGGTGGTGAATGATGATCGGGTCCAGGCGGTACACCCGGAAACCCGCCACCGGTTTGTATTCGGGACCATCTTCTGTTTCCCGGTGGTATTCGGTGGTGTCCAGGTAGCAGATGAAATGGTTCAACCGGCCAAATTCATGGGTTGGAACAAAAACATCCTTGGCCGGAAACATGCTGGTATCGGCTTTGTTGGCCCATGTTCTGATTTGTTCCAGGCTTTTTCCCGCTTGCAGGGCATCATTGGGGTCCTTGAAGTCTTGAATCCATTCCACCCATTGAACGGTGACGCCTCCCGAGATGGCCCGATGATAAAGTGTGGCTGCCGCCTTCATGCCCGGGGGATCGTTATCAGCCAGAATCATCAACCTTTGATGGTCCTTGAGCCATGAAAAGGGAAAAGCCCCCGCCATGGAAACAGACAGGAAGGCCATTGCGGGACAACCGGCGGCGGTCAAGGTTAAAGCGTCGATGGGGGATTCAACCAGCCAGATGATGGGGGCTTTTCTGATGGCAAGATCGGGGATGAAGAATCCACCGGACGCTTCACCCAGGAATCGCATTTTTGGTTCATGGCCTTCCTCCAGATACCGCATGTTGACTGCGGTCACCACCCCATCCTTGTTGACCACCGGGAAAGTAACCGCCGGTCCATGCTCTTTGGCGTTGCCCTTGGATGGAGACCAATCGGAGTAGCCGAAAGATTGGCCTTGCCAACTTGTAACCCTGTCGGCGGGAAGCTTCCTGGTTTCCGTCAGGTATTGGGCGGAAAAATGGAGGTTTTTGTGATTTTTGGTCTTGGTCCAAATCTTGATTGCGGCGTTTTCGTGATTGGCCTGATCAGGTGGATCATTTGCCGGACGGTCAAAAGGAAAGCCATACAGTTCGTGCAGGAACCGCATGGCCTCCTGGGTGTCAACTCCTTTGACGCGCTTTACAAGATCAATGCAATCCCCGCCTTCGGCGGAACCATGGTCCTTCCATTTGCGGCCATCGGCAAAAACTGAAAGAGACGGTTTTTTGTCTTCCCTCCAGGGGGCGCGGTAGTTTTCCCCTTCTTTTTGGCGTTGAAGGCCGAGGCGATTGGCCAAGTCGTGAAGATCAATGGATTCCTTGAGTTTTGCGGCGTTCATGGAGAGCAGATTATTTCCACTTACGGTTGAGTTCCCGTTGGCCAGCTTCATTGCCCAATAGGCATGGATTTGGTAGCGCTTCACCAAGAAGTCGGCAGACGAGTTGAAGCCTGTTGGCCAAGGTTTGACGCCCGAAGGTGCCCTTGTTTCTGGTCAGATCCTGGAGGGTTTTTCGTTGAGGGCGGCTCAAAGCGATTTCATCTTTGAGGGAACCAGGGGCGGGCTTGATATGATTCCAGACAAAATCGGCAATGGCATCTTTCATCCGCTTGGACTTCTCGGTTTGGGACTCCATGCAGATGAGCAAGAAACCTTGGGGATGGTAGACGCGGGTGTCGTAGTTTTTTCCGTCATTTGCCCTTAACTTGAGGATGACTGAACAGGTTTCGATGTAAGGATTGCGCCCCAAAAGTTTGGCGATTCCCTTCTGGGGGTCCGCATATTCGAGCCACTCGCCAATGGCTTGCCGGGTGGCATGAGGAACACCGTCAATCATGACGACTTGTGACAGTTGGATGTCTCCCCAGGAAAAGGGGATGGGTTGAATTTCATGCATGGTTATTCTCCGTTGGGTTGGATTTGGGAAATTTTGGCGGCAACGAGAAGTTCTGCTTTTAACGCGCGTGCTTTTGGACCAGTCCAAGCACCAAGAAGAGCGGCCTTGGCATTGGACGTGTTGACTTTTCGCTGTCTGCACCAAGCCGTAAAAGTGGTTCCCTGTTCAACAAATCCGGCTTTAACCTTGGGAAAAATGGCACTTTCTTGTTCGGCCAACATGACGGCTTTTTCCTTGAAAAGTAGTGAAAATCCAGTGAACATATGAATTACCTATCCATTATAGATGTCACCAGGAAACGACAATGTCAAGCGATGATTTCAACAGAAATGATGAATTTTGCTTGGAAGAGACGCAAAAGGAAGGGAAGCTCCTGGGGGAGCGGATTCGAGCGGCCCGGAGACATGCTGAGATGAGTCAGTCAGATTTTGCCGAAAAAATTGGAGTTACCAGTAATACTCTTAGCCGACATGAACGCGGTGAAACCATTCCGTCGGCTGATGTTCTAAAAAAAATAATTGAAGCTCTTGGCTATTGCGTTTCTGCGGATTGGCTGTTGTTCGGAAAGGCGGATGCTTTTGGAAAGGATCCAGTTCGAGTAAAGGACTTTGGGGCTGTGACAGCATTGAATTTTGATGGGAAGGGGTCTGTCGATGTGGTAATGGGGTCGTCAGATCTTGTGCAAATTCTTGAAACACTTCGTGAAATAGAAAAAAGCAGAAAAAACCCAAAAGAGGAAGTTGTTGACAGTTTGGGAAAGCTGATCGAGCGGTATGACACCATAAATGTAGAAATGATTCTTGAAGCGTTGATTTCGGTTCATGGAGTAGATTTAATACCATTCCATATTTACCATCCGGGGGGAAAGAAGAAAATGCCTCACCGTGTTCGTCGGCAGATAGTGTAAACCGCGCGGCACGGCCTTTACACTTTACGGGTCGTTCAACCTGGTTGCGCGGCCATGCCCCCTTTCAAATCCTTCTGCCGCAACCTCTTGCCATCTTGACGATCAAAAACACCGTCTCACGCCGGTTTCTCGGCCTTTGACAGCAGTGCTTCAACGTGTTCCAACGCTCCTGATACTCCTTGAAGAATCAAATTGATGCCTGTGATTGAACTGGCATTCGCATTCAAACCTTTGCTGTGTGCCAGCAGGGTTTCCAATGCGTCAATGGCGGATCTTGCCGCGCAAACGGTATCGATTGGGCAGGGATCCTGAATGAAAGGATTTTCGAGGATTCTTGACATGGATGGTCTCCGGTTCGCCTGAGAAGGCATTGACCTTCCCCACCATGGGGAAGGCCGGGAGTTCTCAACCGTTACCGGAACGGCACGACGGCCTTTGGACTTGCGTCTTGAACATGCGCCGCCGTCTCCCGGCCTTACTGGTTGCCGCGAAACCAGAAGCCCGGACGCAAAGAAAATGCCATCCGCATGAGAATGCAGGTGAATTCTGACCAGATACCGGTGACGGGTTGAGATGCCCAGACCCAGGATACCCGTTCCGGCAGAAAGATCAACCGGGAAAAAGAAAAACCAAAATCTTCAAATACAATCAAAAATGTCGATGATGTCTTTATCGGTCGGAAAAAACGTCGAGATAAAAAAAAAGGGTGGGGGGGGTGTCAAAAATGAGGGTCAAAGGGTCAAAATTAACCAAGGCATTGAAATAATGTAAAAATACGTGACCATGAAAAAATAGTGATCAGGGTCAAAAAAAGGTAATTTTGTCTGACCATTGAATTATCACTTTGAAATATATGAAAAAATACCAAGTAAATCGAATGACCCTTATCGCCATATTTTGACCCTAATCAGGAAATGCTAATATTGAAAAAATGAGGGTCAAAATTTCCAGATGAGGGTCAAAATTTGAGGCTCCAGGGTCACTTCAGGGTCATTATTTTTTTTAAAGATTTTATCAAATCAAATAGATATAGAAAATTTGACCCTTTGACCCTCATTTTCGAGACACCCCCCCCACTCCCTTTGGAAAATTTCCTTGCACGCAAATGATAAAATTAATCACAGGTAGATTTTCCCTGCCAGTTTCTGGCGGTGGTGTTGGAAGGCTGCGGGGAATGGTGTGGGGCAGGCAGGGGAACGACGAAAGGGAGAGACGGGGACAACAAACATGAGAATTGGAACATGGGGAAAACCCGGAAGGCGAGCGGGTGTTCAATCCCTTCCGGATTGCAGAACTCGGGATGATGGTGGGTCAGTTGAAAACCGGTTTTTTCAGGATTCTCCAGATGGCCCTTTCACTCAGCTTGAACGTCCCTGCCAAACTGCGGACACTTTCCCCGTTGTCATAACGGAAGGCGATGTCCTTGTTCCGGGCTTCCTGCTTTGCTGCGGCCAGGAAGGGGATATAAAGCCGATCACCACCCCAAAGTTCCGAAAGCTTTTTGGCGGCGGGGAGTCCGATGGTTTGGGCAATCCAGTGTCGTTCATGCATCTTGCGTGGTGGGCAGACGTGCGTCCCGGCACATCGTTCCACCAGTTTGAAGGCAGACTCAAAACCGATTTTCTCCCCGATTTCCCGGATGGCGGTGGGAAGCGTTTCAATCCTGATTTTGGAATACATGAATTTTTGTTTCCTTTCAGGCTGTAAGGTTGACATGAACCTTTTGTAGGCCCGGTCAACCTGGGGTGACAGAAGACACTGACGAGTGTCCTACAAAAGCTTCAAGGGCAGGCTGGTCCGCTTGGCGGTTTCGCTACGGTTGAAAATCGGCGTGTAAAGGTGATGCTTCCCTCTTTTTGGCATCAAGGCTTTTTCCTTTTCCCGGCTTGGTCTTCTGGTGGTCAAACTGGCGTGCGAAATGAAGCGCGAAATGGGTTGAAATCAACCGCCAAATCAGGTAGAAATCAGGTAACGTAATTGTACTTATCTTACTTAATGTGAGAGCCTTTGATGAATACCCTGCCGATCCCCACCACCAACGATGAAATTACCGCCAACCTCCAAACCTACGCCCACGACTCCGACCAGGCGTTTTCCGAGAACACCATAAAGGCCATCAAGGCAGATTCCAAACGCTTTGCCGATTGGTGCAGTGAAAGGGGCGTTCCTTCTCTGCCTGCCGATCCGGACACCCTTCGCGCCTACGTCGATTGGGGGGCGGAAGAATTCAAACCGGCAACAGTGAAACGGCATCTTGCTTCCATAGCCCACCTTCACCGGGCAGCCCGTCTTCTGGATCCCACCAAGGACAACAAGGTCAGGTTGGCCGTCAAGCGGATGAATCGGACCAAGGGCACGCGCCAGAAGCAGGCAAGGGGGTTGACGATGGTCGATGCTGCAATCATCAGGTCCAAGGTCGAAGGAACGGTAAGAGATACCAGGGATGTGGCCATGATCTTGGTGGCTCGTGACATACTGGCGCGGTCAAGTGAACTTATCGCCATGAACCGGGAAGATGTCCAATTTGATGAAGATGGTGCCGGGACTGTTTTGATCCGCAAATCCAAGACAGACCAGGAAGGCATGGGGGCGCAACGGTGGATTTCTCCTGATACGGTGCATGCGTTGAAAAAATGGTTGCTGATCGCAGGAATTGACAAAGGGGCCATGTTTCAGGCGGTCACCAAGGGGGGTAACGTCAAGCGGGGAACCAGGCTTTCCACCACCGATGTTTACCGATCAATCCAAAGGTTGGGTTCAATGATCGGTCTTGATTTGTCCGGTCATTCATGTCGGGTGGGGATGGCCCAGGATTTGACTGCCAATGGTGCCGAACTGGCGGCAATCATGCAGGCAGGGCGATGGAAAAGCCCAACCATGCCCGCGCGCTATTCCGAACGCTTGGCGGCAGGCCGGGGGGCTGTGGCAGACCTTTACAAAAAAAAGGGGGTTGGGTTCAGGGAAGACAGCAAAGAAGGGAAGCCCTTGCCCCCCGCACAGGACCGGCGACCGTAGAGAACCATTGGGATGCGGCCCGGTCCAATACGCTCAAGTCAAGAGTATCATTTCTTCGGATTGTCCGTCCATGGGATTGTGAACCTGGAATCCGGACATTGGCGGTGATACCTGAGTCAGAAGCATTGGAGGCCCATGGATGAGTGGCCCAATCAAACTGTGTTGAAAACAGTCACATTGATTTCACCTACCCTGTGTTCTGTTTCCCAAAGATCATAGATCATTTGCTGTGACAACCAGCTTTCCGGGCTTCCTCCAAAGGACTTGGAAAGGCGGATCGCTATTTCTGGGGAAATACCGGATCGGCCATTCAGCAGAGAGGAAAGTGTTTTTCGAGTGACACCCAATCCCTCTGCCGCCTTGGTCACTGAAAGTCCCAGTGGGGCAAGACACAATTCCCGGATCACTTCACCCGGGTGTGGTGGGTTGTGCATGCGCATTGGGTTTTTCCTTTCCTCTCAGTGATAATCCAGATAATCAACATCAACGGCATCATTTCCCTGGAAGCGGAAGGTGACGCGCCAGTTTCCAGAAACCCAAACCGACCAGTGGTCGTTAAGCCCTCCTCCCAGTTGGTGAAGCTTCAATCCCGGAAGATTCATATCTTCAGATTGATGACTGGCTTCAAGCCGGGCCAAGATCATGCGCAGCCTCCCCTCGTGTTCAGGTTTGATCTTGCGCTTTGAGCCAGTTTCAAAAAAGAGTTTCAAGCCTTTATGTCGGAAATGGATAATCACGCCGCAAGTGTAACCTGTTACGTTTCATGGTTCAATCCAATCACGACATAACCACCTTCCCGTTTCCATATTTATCCGGACTTGAAAAACGCGATCCCCTCCCCTTCAGCACAATTTCAGCACAATGCCGGGTTTCCATAAGGTGGGGACGAAATACGGCAACCTAATAGATACATATAAATATCATATATTTATATATGATATGCCATGCCATGATCCCCCGTGTTTTGATTTTAAGGTTAGACTGAAAATCCTCGTGTCGATGGTTCGATTCCGTCCCTGGGCACCATAAGAAACAAAAACTTAGGCCACCTTCCCGGTGGCCTTTTTGCAAGGATTACTGAAGGGGGAACCCCTTCCCAGACCCATCCATTAATAATATTTGGTATCTATCGGTCAGTTCCTGCCAAAACCTGCAAAACAGGGGAGCCTTTCTGGCAATGATCTGGGGATCCGCACACATAAGCAACTCGGGGGTATCTTCCTTTTTCGAGAAATGCCCCTTTGAAAAGTACTGGAGATGGGCATCGTCAAGCCACTGAGAAAGTTTGTCACGACAACTTCCAGTACTATCGTCCATGCTACTGAACTGTTCCGGATGCTCAAAATTGATGCCTCGGGTCGCCAAAGTGTAACGCATGGCGACGTGATGGCCTTTGAACTTGGAGCAACGGCCAAAAGTTCCATCCCAATCGGCGACGAGCCAAGCCTCCACTTCCGGGGCGGCAAAGCCGACAATACAATCAAGGTCACAATTCATCTCCGACAGCACTGTTTCGATGGCCCCCTGGGCCAGTTTGTGATCGCGGCAATCCAGGTCATCCAAAATGAAGAGAAAGTCGGGGCGGTGATCGCTTCTTTGCAGAAGTTCTTGCAGCCGTTCGCGCAATTGCGGGATAAACGACTTGCCAGTTCGTCCCAGACCTGAAAGGGATCCCTTTTCTCCAGCCTTGTACGGCAGGGGGGATCTCTGGCGGATGGGCAATTGCCTCTCGAACCTGCAAGAAGGGAAATGCTTTTGGAGAAAAAGAGGCATTCTCAGTTCGCTGTAACCACCACCGGCCATCAACCAGGCTACCATGGCCATCCCCCTACATCGGGATCCCCGACCCGATAAAGATCTCCCAGGTGCCAGCCCTCCACGTCCAACCTTTTGGAGAGGATCTCCCGGGAAAGGGGAGCAAGCGAAAAAAGTCCGTTACCTTCATGCCGGAAACAGTGAACCGACTCAACCCGATCCGAAAAATGGTCCAGCAGATCGGCACTGTGGGTAATGACCACCACCTGGGTTGAGTCGGCGGCCTCCTTGATCCACCGGGCGAGGGTAGGCATCCAGGAGACATGTATCCCCAGTTCCGGCTCGTCGATCACGATAAGGGAACCGGGATGGGGAGATTTGAGGATCACGGCCCAACAGAGCATTCGCACCGTGCCATCGGACAAATCGGAAAGATAAAAGGGTTCCCTGGCTCCGTCCATGTGCCACTCGATGGAAAGGCGTAACCTTCCGGCCCGAACAGTGCGTACACGACGGGTTCCTGGCAGGATTTGGCGGCAGCTTTGGTTGATCCTTTCTTCGAAATCCAGGCTCTCCATGGAAAGATTATCCAGCACAGTGGCAATATTTTCGCCATTTGCATCAAGAACAGTGTCCGACAACCCCACCCGGGGCTCGGAACTGCGGATGGTTTCCAAATTCATGGCATTGGCATTGTAAAATTGCCATTGGGCAATGGTCTCCAGAAGCTGCCGGCGGGCTTTGATAAGCGGAACGGTGTCAGGCGCAATACCGGAGTTTTCAAGCAAATGACCGATACTTCTTAAAACAAGAATGTCGTTCGTGACTCCCGCAAGGCTTTGAAGTTTCCCCCCCGCCTGATCTTTGACGAATAGGGACGCCGTATCATGGTTGAAACCCATGCGACGCATATAATAGAAAGGTGATGGTTTGTCCCCGATTCGACGCAAGCCATGAAGGCTCTCTTCTCCCGCATGGAACAGACTTGGCTTGCCCACGACCCGCACCGACACTTCGTACCGAAGACCACTCGGAAACTCGTCTGCCTCGAAATCATAGGAAATTGCCATCTGTCCTGGCGTTGGCTTGATATTGGCGTCGGTGAGAAATCTGGGAGCACCCAGGCAATCAATCAGAGCCGAGTCCAAGGAAGAAGTCTTTTGATTCGCGTATCCGGTCAAAACCTGCTTGAGAAAACGGAGCAAGGAAACAAGATTGGATTTGCCACAACCATTGGGACCAATAAGCAGCGACAGTTGGCCCGGTACGAACCCGCGATCTTCAAGGGACAAATTCTTGAAATTCATTGAATTCAGTCGAGACAATGCAAGCATCATCAGCCCCGTTCCGAACCAAAACCTTGGGGCGTTGCCCCAAACCCCACTGGGAAGGGGTTCCCCCTTCCCAGACCCATCCATAATAATATTGGTGTCTATCGGGTGGTGGACAGGTCAATCGTGTCAAAGGCCATGGCACCGCCGTGATTGACCAACACCAGGCCATCGAATCCCCCGGAAATGACGACATCCCGGAGCTGTAACAGGTTTCTCCCATCCACCCCGATCGTCATGATGCCATTGTCGGTCCGTTTCCACGACACCTCATGGCCCAGGCCATCCCCCAGGCCATTGCCGGGAATCATCGCCAGTTGCTCCGGATGGCCCTGATCATTGTAACGGACAACGGCGACGGTCCGCTCCCGATCGGGGTCGGCATTCAGGAGCAGTCGATATCCCGAATCAAAGTCCTGCCCCAGGAACAGACCAACCTGGGCTTCCCCCTGGGCCGCATCGGCACGAAAGAGAAATCGCAACGAAAAAACATTGGGCACGGCGACCGGGACATGGATGACCGCCCCCTCCCCGCCAGTCTTTGTACCCCTCCGGTCACGCACGACCGCTCCCTGACGCCCGGGAATTTTACCGTCCGCAAGCAGTCCCACAAGCCCCATCACCATGTTCAATTCCGCATCCCTTTCCGACGGGACAGCGGCCTCGGAGTTCTCTCCGGAGGATTGCATCGGCAAGGAGTCGTCGTGGGACGTGGATGAAAACAACGCCCCCAAGGCATCGATATGAAAAGTTCCACCCACGACGGTCCAGGCAGGATTGTGTTCGAAATCGCCATCGTCGAACCGCTCCAGCAACAAGGACCGTGGCCTGGCTCCCCGATTCTTTTCCAGAATCGTTTCCAGTTTCTCCAGAAACTCGGGACGGGCCGTCCGGTTTTTTCTTCCCTCTTCCAGCAACTGACGCAATTCTTCGCGGGTCGGGTCATTGTCCGCCCGAGCCAACCCGGAGGCCAACAGGGCCAGTCCAACGACGACAAACCATGACGTACACGACAACCTGGACTGCCTCGACACATTTGTTCCATGAACATGCGAAAACGTCGATTCAATGGGGTTTTTCATCACTGCCCGCGGCACAGGAAGGGTTCTCGAAAATCCTGAAATAATTGTCAAGATACCATTTGGTGATCTCCTCCATCCTTCGGCCATGGTTTTCCCGAATGATGGCGGAGGCCACGGCCCGGCGCTGAAATTCCGCGGCATCGATTCGTCCACTGTTCAATTCGTTTTGGTCTTGCTGTTCCAACAGGCGCAAGCGGGAAAAAATGGCATTCCTGGGACCGTAAACGGAATGAATCTGCTTCAAGGCATCGTAAATGGTCAGCTTCGCTTCGGGAGGTGGCGGTTCTTCAGGAGGCTCCTCCTTCAGGGTGACACAATAATGCATCGGATCCGGCGCGGGCTGGGCAACCCGTACCCCTTTGAGAAAATAGTCGGAGGCATCGATCCAGGCCACCGACGGAGGTGTGGCGTTCATCGCCGGTGGCGCGGAGGCGACCGCGGCGCTCCCCCTGGGGGTGGCCTGCGAATCATAATAATCCTGGAGGGAAATCCATGTGTCTGGCAACCGGCTTTGACCCACCTTGGCCTCCCGTTCGATGCGATTCACAAAGGGACGATCCGAATACGATTGCCTTCGGAAACAAATGGCCCGGCACTCCGGGAAACGCCGTCCCCGAACCTGCCGCGCCAACCCATCCATCATGCCCATTTCATCGACCGACAAAGGAAGGAACATGAGCAATTCCGAACATGCAAACGCCAAACGAAGGACCGACGGATCAATTTCATCCCGAAGATCAAATTCCCGCAAATCACCACCGGCGACATTTGACACCGCCCGTTCTCTCGATCAGGATTTCTCCGCGACACCCACAGCCAACCTCCCACGGACAAGGGTTTCATGGGCAGAAGAAAACATCGCAGCGTCCCATCATCCAGTCTCGCAGCCAGGAAGGGAGCCCCGACAAGACGCCATCAGGCTTCTCCCTTCAAATCCGAAGACATGGAGATGGAAAACCTGTTTCAACGGGCACTCACCCACCATGGACAGGGACAGCTTGCCGAAGCGATGGCCGTGTATCGAAACGTGATCGCCCACTGCCCCGATCATGCGGCAGCCATGAACAATCTGGCGATGATCCATCATGACCTGGGAGAAGTACACACGGCGATCGATCTTTATCGCCAGGCCCTTTCATGTCGCCCCCGGTTTGCCGAAGTCTTGAACAATCTGGGCAGCCTGCTGCACCGGCAAGGGAATCACGACGAGGCCCACGACCTGTTGCGCCAGGCCATCGCCATCCGGCCTGATTATGTCGCGGCCCAATTCAATCTGGGCATGCTTTTGAACGACATGGGTCGATGGGACGATGCCCTCCGACACCTGCGCGAAGCCTTGGCACGGCAACCGCATCATCCAGAAATCCACGTTCATCTGGGCGCACTCTGCCAACGGTTGCAGCGGCATGAGGAGGCGATGGACCATTATCGCCAAGGTTTGATGATTCAACCAAATAATCCTCATGCATACAACAACCTGGGACAACTCTGCCTCGATGCCGGCAGGCTGGAAGAAGCCCTGGACCACCTGCGGCACGCGGTCGTCCTCAAAGCCGATTTTCCCGAAGCATGGAACAATCTAGGAACCGTTCTCGATGCCCTGGGAGAAAGCACCCATGCCCTGGAATGTTTCGCCAGGGCCCTGGAACTCAAGGCCGCCTTTCCCGAAGCACGCAATAATTGCGGCAACGTTCTTCTGCGGCTGGGAGCGCCCGAACGCGCCCTGGAATGGTATCGCGCCGCCCTGGAACTCCGGCCCGAATATCCCGAAGCCCTGTGCAACCTGGGAGGATGCCTGCATCAACTGGGACGACTCGACGAGGCCCTGGCCGCGCTCGATCGATCACTGTCGCTTGCCCCCGACGATCCCTCATCCCATTACAATGAAAGCCTGATCCGCCTCTTGTCGGGAGATTACGACCTGGGGTGGGCAAAATTTGAATGGCGTTGGCGTTCCCGCGATTTCAGATTCCATGGTCATCGTCAACCACTCTGGGATGGCACCCCCCATCCGCAAGCAACCCTTCTGGTCCACTGCGAACAGGGACTGGGCGACAGCCTTCAGTTCGTCCGCTTCATCCCCGCCATCAAATCCCTGGTCCACAAACTCATCCTTCTCTGTCCCGAACCCCTGAAACGCTTGTTCCGCACCATGACCGCCATCGACCAGCTCATCACCCCCGCCGACCCGATTCCCCCCTGCGATTTCCAGGCGCCCCTCATGAGCCTGCCCCATATTCTGCGGATCTCCCTCGATTCCATCCCCTGCCCGATTCCCTATCTGTTCCCCGAGGAAGAACTCATTCAACCGTTCCGGACCCGCCTGCAACAAGAGCCGACGATGAAAATCGGCCTGACCTGGCGTGGCAATCCAAGACAGAAAAACGACTGCCACCGGTCGATGGCTCCCGAAGCGCTCGCCCCGCTGCTGGATCTGCCGCGATGCACCTTCATCGGCTTGCAGAAAGAGACCGACCCAACCGCTCCAAATCCTTTTGCAAAACGGAACAATTTTATCGACATGAGCGATGAACTGACCGATTTTGCCGTGACGGCGGCACTGGTGTCACAACTGGACCTGGTGATTTCGGTCGATACCTCGGTCATCCACCTGACCGGGGCCCTGGGGCGTCCCGGATGGGTCCTCCTGACCCGGGTGCCCGATTGGCGCTGGTTGCAAGATCGATCCGACAGTCCCTGGTATCCAACCCTGAGGCTGCTGCGCCAGTCGCGGCGCGGCGATTGGAACCAGGTCGTGGCGACCGCGGTGGTCAAATTGAAGGCAGTTCTGAATGAAACGGTCGGATTGCTCGATCCCGAGTCAGACGACGATTAATAAGAGTGCAACCTAACATACACGCATGCCTGTTATTTGATCGTTTCGATTAAATATTAATCATCCTCCGAACCCCTTGATGATGGCAAGCCATTGTTTTCTCGAAGAGTGTCCATCTGGCCTGGTCCTTGCTGTCCCGGATGGCAAACCGATAAAAAAAAACGCGGCTCATCCGTTACCGACTGCGCGACATACATTTATAAAATCGGCCCAGCCACCGTATCCATCAAGTGATCGATCATGCATAATCAATTAAAACCCACGCAAGTGGGCATGGCCATTGCGTTGTTGATGCTGCCTGGGAACGCCCTGGCGGAACCGGCGACACTCAACGCCGCCAACACCTCCTGGATCCTGACCGCGACTGCCCTGGTCCTGTTCATGACCCTTCCGGGACTGGCCCTGTTCTATGGTGGCCTCGTCCGGACCCGTAACGTCCTGTCAATCCTCATGCAATGTTTCAGCATCGCCTGTCTGGTCTCCACCGTCTGGTTCCTGTTCGTCTACAGCATGGCCTTCGGCAACGGCGGCCCCGCCAATTCATTCTGGGGCGGGTTGGAAAAGGTCCTTCTGACAGGCGTCGCCCCCGGATCCCTGACCGGTGACATTCCCGAATCGGTCTTCATCATGTTCCAGATGACCTTCGCGATCATCACCCCCGCCCTGGTCATCGGCGGCTTTGCCGAAAGGATCCGGTTTTCCGCGGTCCTTCTGTTTTCGGTGCTCTGGGTGATCGTCGTCTACGCGCCATTGTGCCATTGGGTATGGGGTGGCGGCTGGCTGGCCGGGATGGGGTTCATGGATTTTGCCGGAGGTTCGGTGGTCCACATCAACGCGGGCATCGCCGCCCTCGTCTCAGCCCTTGTGATCGGCAACCGGCATGGATTCCCCAAAACCCCCATGATGCCGCACAACATGACCATGGTCTTCACCGGGGCATCCATGTTGTGGGTCGGCTGGTTCGGCTTCAATGGCGGCAGCGCCCTGGCGGCCAACGGCAGTGCCGGCATGGCGATCCTGGTGACCCATCTGGGGGCGGCAACCGGTTCACTGGCCTGGATGACCATGGAGTGGATCCGACATGGAAAACCAAGCATTCTCGGTATCGTCACCGGCATGGTGGCGGGCCTCGGCACCATCACCCCCGCTTCCGGATTCGTCGGTCCCGCCGGGGCCGCGGTCATCGGACTTCTGGCGGGATGGGTCTGCTATTGGTTCACGCAGTTGATCAAACAACGCCTGAAAATCGATGATTCCCTGGATGTCTCTCCGGTACACGGGGTCGGTGGGATCCTGGGAACGGTGTTGACGGGCGTTTTCGCCGCCCCGGCCCTGGGAGGGACGGGCCTCGCCTCCGGCGGTACCCTGGGACACCAGGTCGGCGTGCAATTGCTGGGCGTCGTCGCCACCCTCGCCTGGAGCGGCATTCTGACCTTCGTCATTCTCAAGGTCGTCGATGCCCTGGTGGGCTTGCGCGCCGACCGCGAACAGGAAACCGAAGGATTGGATCTGGCATTCCATGATGAAAAGGGATACAACCTTGACACCGGTTCCTTTTAACGTAACCCCGGTGCATCATGTTCATCTGGAGCGGTCCGCAGTCACCACGGACATCTCAAGAGACATGAATCCGGGTCAAACATCAACGTGTACGCAAGAGAGAGAGGATTGGCAGAATGGCTGATCAAGACGCTGTAAAAAAAGTTATGGCCATGGTCAAGGAGCACGACATCAAGTTCGTGGACTTCCGTTTCACCGATTTTCACGGCAAGTGGCAACACATCACCTGCCCGGTGCGCATGTTCAATGAAGATGTTTTCGAGAACGGCTTCGGCTTCGATGGATCCTCCATCGCCGGCTGGTGCGAGATCAACCATTCCGACATGGTCTTCAAACCCGATCCCACGACCGCGGTCCTCGATCCGTTTACCGAGGCGACTACCCTGGTTCTCATCGCCGACATCCACGACCCCTTCACCGGCGAAGGCTACTCCCGCGACCCCAGGGCCGTGGCCAAACGGGCCGAGGCCTACCTGCAATACAGCGGCATCGGCGACACCGCCTATTTCGGTCCCGAGGCGGAATTTTTCATTTTCGATTCGGCCCGGTTCGGTGCCGGCATCAACTATGCCCAGGTCGAACTCGACTCCGAGGAAGGAAGCTGGAACAGCAACGCCGATTATGAAGACGGCAACACCGGCCATCGTCCCGGCATCAAGGGCGGATATTTTCCCGTTCCCCCCGTCGATTCCTTCCAGGATCTGCGCTCCGAAATGTGCACGATGATGGAAGAAATGGGACTGAACATTGAATTCCATCATCATGAGGTCGCCACCGCCGGCCAGTGCGAAATCGACATGCGGTTCGATCGTCTGACCCTGATGGCCGACAACATCCAGAAATACAAATACGTCGTCCACAACGTCGCCCACGCCGCCGGAAAGACCGCCACCTTCATGCCCAAACCGCTTTCCGGCGACAACGGCTCGGGAATGCACTGCCACGTCTCCATCTGGAAAAACGGTCAACCCGCCTTCGCGGGAAATCAGTACGCCGATCTTTCCCAGGAGGCGCTCTGGTTCATCGGCGGCATCAAGAAACATGCCCGCGCCCTCAACGGCTTCACCAATTCCTCCACCAACTCCTACAAGCGGCTGATCCCCGGTTTCGAGGCCCCGGTGCTTCTGGCCCATTCCGCCCGCAACCGTTCCGCGAGCATTCGCATCCCCGCCGCCAGCAATCCGAAGGCCAAGCGTTGCGAGGTCCGTTTCCCCGACCCCGCCTCCAACCCCTACCTTGCCTTTGCCGCCATCCTGATGGCGGGGATCGACGGCATCGAAAACAAAATCGATCCGGGCCCTCCCATGGAAAAGAACCTCTACGACCTGCCCCCGGAAGAATTGAAAAGCATCCCCACCGTCTGCGGATCGCTGCGGGAAGCGTTGGAGGAACTCTCCAAGGATCGTGAATTTCTGAAAAAGGGCAATGTCTTCAGCGATGATCTCATCGATGCCTGGATCAACCTGAAAATGGGCGAAGTCTACCGCATGGAACACACCCCCCATCCGGTCGAATTCCTCATGTACTATAGTTCCTGATCCACAAATCGGTTCAGGTTTTGCCTCCAGCCCTCTTCAGGTCATTGAAGAGGGCTTATTTTTTTTCCACGATGCCCACCGATCGAACGTCCCGGAAGGAACGATCCATGGCCCCGGATCACGAGGGGAATTATTGGTCGATCAATTCATTCGATCACTTTCAAACGCGCGACAATGGCCTTATTGTATTTCAAATCTGGGATCTTTCATGAGTTATCCACAGAATCTGTGGATAAGCCTGTGGATAATTCAGGAACAATCCCAACGAAAACGTTTTCGACCGGATCGTGTTCCACCAGGAGGAGGCGACGAATGGCGCCATGAGGATCGTTGTGGCGATTGAGAAAGCGAACGGTCCGATAATCCTCGGAAGTTCCCCAGGCGACGCCATCGGCGAGCCGTTCGACGAGGACCTCGGCGCAGGTTCCCAGACGGCCCGGAATCGCTTGTGAAAAACGGAGCATTGCCGCTTCCCGCAACAGCGCGGCCCGTTTGCGGATGACCGCGTCGGGAATCTGGAATCGGCTGGGAAACCGTGCCGCTGGCGTTCCGGGTCTTTGCGAATAGGGGAAGACATGCAATCGGGTCAGGTCTGCCGCTTCAACCAATGACAGGGTATTGGCAAAGGCTTCCGGCGATTCGGTTGGAAATCCCGCGATCAGATCGGCCCCGAGGACGACCCTTGGGTTGATCCGTCGCAATCGCTCGATACGGTCAAGGATGTCCCGTCGGCTGCCCTGGCGCCCCATTCTCTTGCGGATCGAATCATCGCCACTCTGGATGGAAAGGTGCAGGTGGGGACAGAGCGGAGAACCGGGAAAGAACAATTCAAGCAAACGATCCTCCAGGTCCATCGGATCCACCGACGAAAGACGAATGCGCGCCTCCTTGCACAAAGGCAGCAACGCATGCACCATCCCGGCCAGGGAAGAACGGGGAAAACGATCGCGACCATAGGCGCCGATGTCGATACCCAGAAGGACCAGTTCGCGGCTTCCCGCCGCCAGCAACGCCCGCGCCTGTTCAAGCACAACCTCCGGAGCAGTGCTCACTCCGGGACCACGCACCTGGGGAATCAGGCAATAGGTACACCGACGATCGCATCCATCCTGAATCCGCAATAAGGAACGGGCCCGGTCGGAGGATGGATGGCCCGAGACATCGAACCATCCCCCTGGGTCGTTTTCTTCCAGGATGTCGGCGGAAGAGAGGATTGCCGGATCGTTGCGCCGGATCGATTCCTGGTACCGCCCCCAGCGCTGCCACAACTGTTTTTTTTCGGAATTTCCGAGCACCAGGGCGACATTGGCATGTTGCAGAAAGGTTTCGGGAGCACGATGGGCATAACATCCGGTCACGATCAGACGGGCCGAAGGATGGTCGCGGATCAATTTCCGGACCAGTTTTCGCGCCTGGCGTTCGCTCTCGCCGGTAACCGAACAGGTGTTGACGATGATCAGATCGGCCTCGTCCAGGCGATGGGTCGTGCGGTAACCGTGCATACGCCCCATTTCGAGCAGGCGATCGGTTTCGAATTGATTCACCCGGCATCCCATGGTAAGGACAGTCACGGATGGAGCGGCAACATCTTCGTTCATGGACCTGACGGGTTTCTCCCCCTCCCTTTCGTCATTGGCGACAGGATGCGTGTCTCATGTTACCCTCATTGAAAAACGGATTCCCACCGTTCATCGTCAACCTTCTGGATGAACTCAATCGACTGATCGGTCCCATTCATCTGGTTGGCAGCGCGGTACGCAATGTCCTCCAGGGATGCCCGCTGAGCAACGATTTGAACATCCTGACCCCCCGACCTCTGGACCAGTGCCTCGAATCGCTGCGACAGGCGGGACACGACGCGGTTGGTGGCGGCAGCGGCGACAAATCAATCTTTGTTCCCCTCAAGGGATGGGAAAAACCGAAGACCATCGAAATTTCCAAATTTCGCCACCGACCCGCCCAGAGTCCCACGGTGGAGGAAGACCTTCTGCATCGGGACATCACCGTCAATGCCATGGCCTACGCCTGGGCCGACGGTCCGCTGATCGACCCGTTCAATGGTCGGGGCGACCTTGCCTCGGGACGCATCCGTCTGGTCAACGGTCTGGAAACCCTGAAGGGAGACCCGCTGCGCGCCATCCGTCTGTTCCGCTTTTCCCTGCAACTGACCGCCACGCCCAATCCCTCGGACCTGCAATCGAGCCTGGGAATTTCCCTGGACCAGGTCCCCCCGGAACGGATCCGGGTCGAACTGGATCGAATCTTTTCCTTTCCCCTGGAAACGCCGCAAAGTCGGGAACTGTTGTTCACTCTGTTCGATTCGAACCTGGGGATGGCCATGCTCCCCGAGTTGAAACGGCTCGACGGCATTACCCTGGCCGCGGAGCCTCGGGGTGCGACCGTCTGGCGCCATACCCTGAATACAGTCGTCGCCATTTCCCATTCCCCCAGGGAAGAAGACATCTCGTTGCTCGACCTGCGCTGGGCCACCATTCTGGCCGGTTTGGTCTTCCACGCCAAGGAATTGCGCCAACGACAACCGACCGATCCGGGTGGCGGACAGGAAAAGTCCATCCAGCAAATCACCACCATGCTTAACCGTCTCGGCTTTTCCAAACGACGCCAGAAGAAAATACTCTTCCTGCTCAACAATCTGCATCTTTCCTTTCCGTTCAGTGACCGGGCATTGCGGCGACTGCTCGGGGAATCGGTTCCCATCGAAGGCCTGGTCACCCTGATCTTTCACTGGAAACAGGAACTGTTGCGTTGCACCGCCCCGGAAGAATGCCGGGAGCAAAACGAGTATTCACGAATCATCGAACGTTGCCGTGGTCTCAGGCGCGCAAGCACGACCCTCGGCAATGGCGACCTGGCCCTGAGTGGCGGCGATCTTCGGGAGATCGTGCGCCGTAGACCCGGACCCTGGCTTGGTCAATTGCAGCGCTGGCTTCTCGATTGGATCGGGGAGGATCGAAGCCGCAACACCCCGGACGCCGTGCGCAAGAAAGTCATCGAATGGATCTCCATCCAGGAAAAATTATGATTGGAACCCTGGGCGTTCCCTTATTTTCCCAGCGTTTGGCGCCCGGACGCCCCCGGAAAAACATGCACGAAACGGCACAACGCCCCCGTCGAACGGGAAAAGGACGATTTCCCGTTGCCTTTCTCGGGTAAATCATTCATGTTTACCGCAGTGTCAGCGCTCAATGATAAAATAACGGTATCATCAAGGCATCAACCATCTTGAACGAGTGAGGAAGCTTTCATGTCGAGACGCGGTCTTGTAGCGGGAAACTGGAAAATGAACGGGCTGATCGAGGCAGCCGATACATTGGTCGGAGGAATCCTCTCCGGCCTTTCCCAGAGAGAAGGGAAAAAAAACCTTCCCGAAGTGCTGGTCTGCCCCCCGTTCACGGCCATTCAATCGGTTGGCAAACGCCTTGCCGGCTCTTCGGTGAAACTCGGTGGGCAGAACATGTCCGAGCACAAACCTGGCGCCCACACGGGTGAAATCACCGGCGACATGTTGACCAACATTGGCTGCACCTACGTCATCCTCGGTCATTCCGAACGCCGCAGCATGTACGGTGAAACCTCCGACCTGGTCGGTCGCAAGATGGCCAGCGCCTATCGCGATGGCCTGACCCCCATCGTATGCGTCGGCGAAACCCTCGAAGAGCGTGAATCGGGAAAAACGCTTGATGTCATTCGCGAACAGGTCTCCGCGGTCTTCCCGAATCTTCCCGCCGACACCGCCAAACGGCAACAGCTGGTCCTCGCCTACGAACCGGTCTGGGCCATCGGCACCGGAAAAACCGCATCTCCCGAACAGGCCCAGGAAGTGCATGCCTTCATCCGCAAGATGCTGGTCGATCAACTGGGGCAGGACACCGCCGACAAGGTACGGATTCTCTACGGCGGTTCGGTCAAGCCGGACAACGCCGCGATCATCTTCTCCAAACCCGATGTCGATGGTGGTCTCATCGGCGGGGCGGCCTTGAAACCAGGCGATTTTCTTGCGATCATTGACGGCTACCCCGGTTGATGACCGGAGGTATCCGCAGGCTAAGATTTTGATCACTCCGCAGCGTTTGTCGAACCAGGGGATATTTCGAGTTCCGCATGACACTCATCATTACTGTAGTCCATATCCTCGTTTCACTCGCCCTCATATTTGTCGTCCTGCTCCAAAAAGGCAGCGGCGCCGATATGGGGGCGGCGTTCGGCGGCAGCTCGCAAAGCGTCTTTGGCGCCCGTGGGTCGGGCAGTTTTCTTGGAAAACTGACCGCCACCCTGGCCACCATCTTCATGGTCACAAGCCTTTCCCTGGCCTTTTTCACGACCCAGAAAGGGGCTGGCACCTCGGTCATGGGGGTTTCCTCCACCGAACCGACGGCCACGGAAAAGAAACAACCCGTCCCTGCCCCCGAAAACGACACGCCGCCATTGCCTCCGAAGGGACAATCCGCTCCCAGGGAGAAAGACGCCGCGTCCGAACCGGTCAAGGAAGGCGCCAAACCCGTTCCAACCATGGACAGTCCCGAAGCGCTCCCTCCAGTGGTCCCCAAGGACGGCGCTCCCAAGGACAGTGTTCCAGTCTCCCCGGCCTCCCCCCCGGTTCCCTTGAACGCCCCTTCCTCTTCCTCCAAGGATGAGACCATCTCCACGCCGATGGCGGTACCGACTCAAGCCGCTACCACAAAAGAGCCCAAGGCCACGGCCTCCCCGGCACCTGAAGATGCCGCTCCCGTCGAGAAAAAAACTTCCGTCGAAGGAGAAGGTCCCTCCACTTCGGACAAAGAATCCAAATCAATTCCCGTCACTCCGGATAAAATGTCGCCAGAAAAAGCGACTCCCTCGACGGCAACCCAGGACAAGACCGCACCATAACCATGGCACTGGACTCCGATCATAAGAAATCTCATTGAAGATTAGCAGGTTGCACGATTCACCAAAACCGTGTCGTCTGTTGGTTTCGCAAGAATTTCCATGGTCGAGGAACAGTCAGCACCTCGAACCGAGTCACGCCTTGTCCGAGAAAATGTCGTCCAGGGACTGGGCATCCACAAACCGAAGACTCCATTCTTCCAGGGAAGATGGCTCGGCCTTGGCAATTTTTTCGCTAGCCCATTCGGGAACGGCGCCAAAACGGCGTTGCAATAAGCGGGTCAGCATATTGGCCTCGCCTTCCTTTCGACCTTCCTTTCGGCCTTCCTTTCGGCCTTTCTGAATCCCAAATCGTTCCACGCTCGAAATGTAAGGCATTTGTTGGCGCTCCTCGAAGTCAGCA